>JAJUFK010000047.1 GCA_029266015.1 Bacteroidota bacterium | reverse complement strand
GATGTTCAACTTGCCGTTCAAGGAAAAATTGAAGTAAAACATTATGGCCGCATGGGTGGGTCTATAGCTTCACCAAGCGAAGTTTACAATAATTTTATTTCGTTATTTTTGAAATAATAGATTATGACTGATTTGGAACTATATAAAAAAGAATTATTAGCACAAGGTGCTGAAAAAATCTTTACTAAAACTAAAAATCTTACAGATACTCCATTTTCATATTGTGGAGGGTGTGGTCATGGCGTTGCTCATCGTTTAATAATGGAAGCAATAGAAGAACTTGACATAACACATCAAACAATAGGAGTTGCTCCTGTTGGCTGTTCAGTAATAGCATATGACTTTATGAATATTGATGTGCAACAAGCTGCTCATGGTAGAGCACCTGCAGTAGCTACAGGTATTAAACGAACTATGCCCGATAAATATGTTTTTACCTATCAAGGCGATGGCGACCTTGCTGCAATTGGAACCGGAGAAACAATTCATGCTTGCAATCGGGGTGAAAATATTGCAATCTTTTTTATAAACAATGGAATATATGGCATGACCGGAGGCCAAATGGCTCCTACAACTCTTCCCGGAATGGTATCATCTACATCTCCTTATGGTAGAAACATGGACACTCATGGCTATCCGCTTTCATTAACAGAATTAGTAGCAAAATTACCCGGTACATATTACGTAACCAGACAATCTGTTCATACTCCTGCAAATGTGAGAAAATGCAAAAAAGCTATTATAACAGCATTTGAAAATCAAAAACTCAATAAAGGAGTTAGTTTTGTTGAAATTGTAAGCAATTGCAATTCAGGTTGGAAAATGACTCCTGTTGAAGCTAATAAATGGATGGAGGAAAATATGTTTCGTAGTTATCCTTTAGGCGATATAAAACTTCCACAATAATTGATATTATTTTATATATAAAATATAGAAACTATGAATGAAGAAATACTCATTGCAGGATTTGGTGGTCAAGGTGTGTTATCAATGGGGAAAATTTTGGCTTATGCAGGCATGATGCAAGGCAAAGAAGTATGTTGGATGCCTTCATACGGCCCCGAAATGCGCGGAGGTACAGCAAACGTTACCGTAATAGTTGGCGACCATAAAATTCATTCTCCTGTATTACAAGAATTTGATACTATTATAATCCTAAATCAACAATCTCTTAATAAATTTGAAAAAGCTGTTAAACCGGGTGGCAAACTTTTTTATGACAGTAATGGTTTAACAACGTTTCCTAGTAGAAAAGATATAAATATTTATCATATACCAGCAACAAAAACATCAGTAGAATTGGGTAACACCAAAGTTTTTAATATTATGGTTTTAGGAGGAGTACTCAAAGTTTTACCAATAGTAGATATTAAATTTGTTGAACAAGGCTTATACAAATCTCTTCCGGAACGATCACATAAACTTATTCCTTTAAATTTAGAAGCATTTAAACAAGGAGCATCTATAGTTGAAACTATTCAAGAAATTTAACTTTATTTTACAAAATATAATTAAAAACCCTATATTTTCTAAAGTTGAATATAGGGTTTTTTATTACTTAATTGTTCTAATAACATACTCATAGTTATATCATTTCATGGTATTCTTCCATGAATTTTTTAAATCCCGATTCGCGATCGGGATTTTTTTTGAGCATATTCTGCGGCTTGTTGCATAAGCAAAACAGCTCGTTCTAATTCCTCAATAGGTTCAAAACCAAAAGAAATTCGCAATTGTCTATATCGTAATTCTTGTTGTTCACTATGTTCATTCATACACATTTCTCCGGGTACATATAATAATCTCGGATTTACATTACCTTTTTCTCCATCAATTACAGAATTTTTTGTAGTATGAGATAAAAATGCAAAAAAATCTGATGAACTATGTGTCTGAATAGTTTTAAAAGTAATATACACATAAAAACCTGCTTTTCCACCTTGAACTCGTTCAACAAAATTTCCTAAATATTTATGTATATAATCAATAATTGTTTTTGCTTTTTGAGCATACCCAACCATAACTTTTTCTCTATGTTGTTTAATATATTTTTGTAAAAAAACCGAAGAAACGTCTTGTAAAATTAAAGGAGCACTAAATCCCACATCATTATTTCTTTGAATTATAGAAGAAAACATAGTACTATACTGTGCAATTACATATCCTATACGTAAGGCAGGTGCTATTATTTTTGACAATGTACCAACCTCAAAAACACATGGTAACGATTGAAATAATAATCCCGACTCAGGTTTTTCTACTGACGAATCATAAATGATATCTTCATATGCTTTGTCAAATATCACAGGAACTATATGTCCACGTTTTCTTGATATATCCTCTGCTATGTGAACAATTTCTTTTTTACATGTATTAGTAATTATTTGAGTAGTGGGATTATTAACTGTAATAATATAGAAAAAACTAATTGTATGTATATCACATGTTTCTATATATTTTTTCAGATAATTTATATCTATCCCTTCATCAGTTTCAGGAATTGCACAAATTGTATAACCTTTACGTCTTAATGTTTCTGTATAAATATAATACATTGGCTCTACAGTAAACACAATACCTTTGGGTAAAACATCCGCTATAGCATCAAGAATACTTGTTGCACCATTTGCTCCTATTGCAATATGCAAAGAATCAAAATCTTTTTGAGTTACATTGCCAATTCCATTAGTTACATAATAATCTCGAATAGCATGTATCAAATGATTTGAACCTTGTGCCGCGCCATAATTCAATGAACTTTTATATATATGACTATGCTGCAATACATACGAAAAACATTCACGCAATTCATTTGAAGGAATTGTATCATCATTTACATATCCAACTCCCAAATTTATATCAATACCTTTTCTAAATGTTGTTGAAAAATCAGCAGTCATAGAACCAATAGGAGATTGTTCTATTGATAATGACCCATAATCAGATAATTTATATTCCATGATACATTACCTATAAAAAAAATGCCGATTGTAACATCGGCATTTTTTAAAACATATGAAAACAAACTTAATAATTAATATACTGTAAAAATGATATCATCACTCCTACCGAATTAAATTTTTCAATCTTACTTGTAATAAGATCAGTATCGTTATTTACTATCCCCATAGGCATAGCATAAGAAGCTCGCAAATTTATTTCTTTACAATAATAATTTTTTCCAAAAAATTTATATCCCATTTGCATTACAGGCTCATACCAAATTGCACTCATGGCAACCGGTTTTCTATTTCTATCAATAGCTACTGGCACAATACCATTAGAAAAAAATGGATATCTCACATATTGAACTCCCATACCTATAGCAAACCCTTCGTTTTTACGAGTAGAAACCGTTGATGCTGCTCCTAGATTTAATTCCATAAAAAAAGGTACGCGCAACGAAAAATTTGCACCACCACCAACTTCATTATATGCTCTTCCTATACTAAATGTTGGATGCAAAGCTAATGACATAGATGAATTATTTGATAATTCCAAAAAATTCATTCGTCCTGCAAAAAATACAGAAGCATAATTAATTTGAGTATTGCTGAAATCAACATTTAAAATTTTACCTGAACTACGCGTAAAATCAAAACCAACTGTTCCCCCAATTTGTCCGAACAATCGTTCATTAAATTGAGAAAAACCTTGTGTTAATACACTTACAAAAAGTAGTAGCGACAGTAATCGTTTCATAGTTTGTATATTTAATATATGTATACTCAATAGTTAAAAAATCTTACAAATGCAACCCTAAAACTCATTGTTTGTTTTGCATTTTCAGTATTACCACCAAAAATAATAAAATCTTTTCCTTTATCACCATATCCGAGCTTAAAATTTACTTCTTTTGCCCTATTTTTTTTATTATAATACCGTAAACCTAATTCAAAAACCGGTTGTGACCATATTTTTCTGAATTCCGATACATTTAAATGTGTCTCAGAAACAGGATATGCAATTAATGGATATATATGATATTCATATCCTAAACCAACTACAAAACCAAAATTTTGTAATGCATTATATTGTGACGCATTTCCAAAATTATATTCCAAAAATGCAGGTACACCCGCTCCTAAACTATACCAAGTTCCGCCATCATATATTTCATACGCCATACCAAACCCAACCGAAGGAATTGTAGAGATTGAAACTGACGAACTATTTCCAATAGTAAAAAGATTCATTCTGCCATCTAACATAAGAGTTGTATAATTCCATTGTAAATGTTGATAATTTAATGAATACCCATTCATATCTTGAAATTTACTATCAGTTATTATTACATCAGTTGCTATACTAACTCCACCTGATACGAAAAATAAATGCGAAATTTGTGCATTAAGATTCTCTAAACTAAAAAAAAATAGTATTACCAATAAATATCGCCGCATAGTATTCGTATCTACTATACAAATATACTGTTATTTTATTGTAAAAAACAAGTGTATGCAAATGTTTTTCATTTAAACATATTGCTGTATTAAAAAAAATATAATTATTAAAATACAATTTATAGCAATTCTACATTAACAATACTTGTATAAATCGTTAATATTAAATATGTTATATATTTTTTAACTAAAAAAAACTTAGAACATTGATTTTTATTAAAAATTTTATAATATTTGCATAAATAAGTAAGATATGAAACAACAATTACATATATGGTGGTGGCGTAAACAAATTATTCATTTGTGAGATAGCTTATTCCATATTGTAATAAAACCATACAAAAGCTTGCCTCACACGAGGCAGGCTTTTTTTTTAATATATCAGTTATGAAAAAATTTGAAATTACAACCTATTCAAAAACCATTTTAGCCGACACGCTAACTCCGGTAAATGTGTATTTAAAAATTCGAGATAAATTTTCAAACCCATTACTTCTGGAAAGTACTGATTTTAATGGAGATGAAAACAGTTATTCTATTGTATGTTTTGAACCTATAGCATATATACAAGTTCAAAATTCAATTCTTACAAAACAATATCCCGATGGTACTTCAGAACTATTAGAAATTCAAAAATCAAAATATTTTGTTCCCCAACAAATGCATGATTTTTTTCAATCGTTTAGTATTTCTAAAGCTACAATACCACTGCGGGTTGAAGGTTTTTTTGGTTACAATTCATATGATGCAGTAAAATATTTTGAAACAATAGAATTGCATACCCCAACTAAAAAAGAAAATGAAATTCCCGAGATTTTTTTTAATTTCTATAAATATATCGTTGCATTTAACCATTTTAAAAGCGAAATGCATATTATAGAAAACGTTTTTGAAAATCAACCAAGCACTCTATCAGAAATTGAATCAATAATTTTAAATAAAAATTTTTGTACATATTCATTTAATACGGTAGGAAAAGAATCGTCAAATTTTACAGATTCTGAATTTATAGAAGTTATTAAAAATGGTAAAAAACATTGTTTCAGAGGTGACGTTATTCAAATTGTTCTTTCTCGTCAATTTTCTCAAGCATTTACCGGCGACGAATTTAACGTATATAGAACTCTTCGTTCAATAAATCCCTCACCATACTTATTCTTTTTTGATTTTGGCACATTTAAAATTTTTGGTTCATCACCGGAATCTCAAATTGTTATAAGAGAAAATAAAGCAACTATAAACCCAATTGCAGGTACTTTTCGCAGAACCGGTGACGATATAAAAGATGCCGAACTAGCAAAACAATTAGCTGCTGACCCAAAAGAAAATTCAGAACATATTATGTTAGTTGATTTAGCTCGAAACGATTTAAGTAGAAACGGACATAATGTAACTGTTGAAAAATATAGAGAAATACAATATTTTTCGCATGTATTACATATGGTTTCAAAAGTATCGGCACAATTAAATTCTCAAACCAATCCAATTCAACTTATTGCAGATACTTTTCCGGCAGGAACCCTTTCCGGAGCTCCTAAATACAGAGCTATGGAATTGATTGACACTTACGAAAATCAAGGTCGTGGATTTTATGGAGGCAGTTTAGGATATATTGACATACATGGCAATGTAAATCAAGCTATTATGATACGTTCATTTTTAAGTAAAGATAATATATTATACTATCAAGCAGGCGCAGGTGTTGTTGCTAAATCAATTGAAGAAAATGAACTACAAGAAATTAACAATAAATTAGCGGCATTAAAAAGTGCTATTCACAAAGCAGAACAATTATAACAAATATAATTATGGCAAAAATATTAGTTCTAGACAATTACGATTCTTTTACATATAATCTTATACATTATATAAAAGAATTAACAACAGATACCGTAGATGTTTTTCGGAATAATGAAATTTCAATAGACGCAGTAGCAATGTATGATAAAATATTATTGTCTCCTGGGCCGGGTATACCATCTGAAGCAGGGATAATGCCTCAAGTTATAAAACAATATGGTGCTACCAAAAATATACTTGGAGTTTGTTTGGGTCATCAAGCTATTGTTGAAGCATATGGTGGTGAAATTTTTAATATGCCTACTGTTTATCATGGCGTTGAATCTTTACTTACTATAATAGGTAATGATGAATTATATTCCGGTTTTGACAAAACCTTTTTAGCAGGCAGATATCATTCTTGGAATGCTGTAAAAAATACCTTACCTGATTGTTTTATTATAACTGCTGTTGACGAATTAGGCGAAGTAATGAGTGTAAAACACAAAACTCATAATGTAAGAGGTGTTCAATATCATCCTGAATCGGTATTAACTCCAAAAGGTAAAAAATTAATTCAAAATTGGTTAACAATTTAAATTTGTAATAAGCAATGAAAGAAATTCTTCAATATTTATATACATATCAAACTCTATCAAAAGAACAAGCTAAAGAAATAATTCATAATATACGTGAGAAAAAATATAATGATATTCAAATAGCTTCCTTTTTAACTGTATTTTCAATGCGTTCAATAACAATTGATGAAATGAATGGATTTGTTGAAGCATTGAAAGAATCATGTATTTCTGTAAATTTACAGGACTATGATACCATAGATATGTGTGGTACCGGCGGCGATGGAAAAAACACGTTTAACATTTCAACTATTGCATCATTTATAGTTGCCGGCGCCGGTATTAATGTAGCAAAACACGGAAATTATGGTGTATCATCAGGATGTGGTTCTTCAAATTTAATGGAGGCTTTAGGATATACTTTTTCAACAGATTCGGCTAAATTACAAAACGATATAGAAAAAGCAGGCATGTGCTATATGCATGCTCCATTGTTTCATCCGACTATGAAAGAAGTAGCTCCAATTCGAAAACAACTCATAGTAAGAACATTTTTTAACATGGCAGGTCCTTTAGTTAATCCTTCAAATCCCACAGCTCAGTCAGTAGGTGTATATAATTTGGAAGTAGGTAGAATTTATAAATATCTTTTTCAAAAAAATAATAAACAATTCATTATAGTTCATGGGCTCGACGGATACGATGAAATTTCGTTAACCGGACAGGTAAAATTAATGTCAAATACATTTGAACGAATTGTAACTCCCTATGATTTTGGTTTTTTACCTTTAGCACCTTCTCAAATTGATGGCGGTAATACTATTGATGATGCTGTAAAAATTTGTATGCAAATTCTAACAAACAAAGCAACTCAAGCACAAATAAATGTTGTTTTAGCAAATGCTGCAATTGGGATTAAAAGTATTAAGATACATCAAAGTATTGAAGAATGTTTAGCTCAAGCTCGAGAATCATTAGAAAGCGGTAAAGCTCTTACTGTATTGAAAAAACTTACACAAAAATAATATAACTATTTTAATGCCTTTTGAATTATTTTACGATATTCTTTATTTACCGCTTGAAAATGCTTAATATATTCAGTATCTATTTGTCTAAACTTTTTACGATATTCCATATATTGAGCGTGTCTGCTTACTTCTAATTCATTATCTTTTTTGAAATGCTTAATACATTCTTGTAATAATTCTATATGTTCATGTAGAATTTTTGAAATTTCAGGCAAAGCAATAGCGGCTTTTACAAACTCGTTTGAAACTCGTTCCATATAATCGGTATATTCTTTGACTGCAGTTATGTATAAAGTATCTTCACCTATTCCATTTTGTAATTTTGATTTAATTGTCTGCAATTGTTTACAATACGCCACAATTAAACTATTATACATCTTAATTTGTTCAAAAACTATTGGTTGCTGAACACTTAAAAAATTTAACAATGTATCTGTTGCATTCTTATTTAAACTATCAATAGTAAATAAATTTTCTTTATACAACTTTTTCTCAATTGATTTATTAGTTAAATAAACCATAGGCATAGAATTACCCTTTTTTGTAATATAATTACGCAATACTCGTGTATTCTTTTGGTTTATTTTCAACGCATTTTGTTCATTTTGCAATGCCTTTTGTGCATCATTTTTTGATACAAATCCTATTTGATTATCTAAATACTTTTGAATTTTTTTGATAACTATTCCCATAGAATCAACTTGAGATTTTAAAGCTATTGCTTCATACATATCAGCATTTTTTTGAACCATTGGTCTTGGTTGATCTATAATTGTTTTATCTGAAACAATAGATTTATTTTTTTGAATATATGATACAATTGCATCGTTTTGAGTTTTTATGCGTTTTATATTTTGTGTTTGCTTCATATAACGCTTAATTAACTCTTGACTATTTGCTGAATGAATTTTATTATATTCTGCTAAATCACGCTTCCATTTTTCACTTCTTGCTTGGAAAGCTTTTAATTCTTTAACATCGTCTGTAACAGAAAGCACGAACAATGAATCGGCATAATTAGAATAAACTAACATAGGTCGAATTTCATCTTGTAGAGCAAACAACCGTCCTTTTTCTTCTAAATAATTTTTCTTTTTGAAATGTTCAACAGCAAAATAATAATAAATAGCGGCATTAAAATGTGCAAAAGGATTTTCAAGTAATGTGTTTTTTGCCACATACACGTATTTATCAACATCGTTCAACGTAACATATTTTTCTAAATCAAAATAATATCTTGTTTTTTGTGGATATCTTCCTACATATTGATTTATAATAGAATCACCTCGCATAAAAACATCAATTGTAATAGTATATTCCAACAATTGAAACATTGGTAATATAGGCATATGAGTATATATTGCTTTATGAGGAGGAACGCAAATCCATTGAGGTGAATAGCGTTTTACCGGTTTCATTTTTACAGTTGTAGGTTTACGTAATACTGCCCACATAAATTTTGAAAACGGAGTACCATCGGGTTCCAAATCATTTGCAGCAAGAGTTAAATCTATAATATGCCATTCATTAGAAATTTTAACTACATTCCAAGCATATTCTGCTCTATATAATGTATCACCAGGGAAAAAATCAAAATCTTTTACATACCCGTGAACAATTTCTGACGGAATATTAACAACAGCACATAACTCTTTAAAAAGTTTAGCATATTCTATACTTGTTGCTTTTTTCTGCTGTAATATTTTATGAGAACTTTTAATTTCAACAGAACGAGAAATTTGTCCCATGTATTTATATGAAATATTATTACAAATCCAATATGATATTGCTAAAACCTTTTCTGCATCGTTTTGTAATCCTGATGTAAGATATCTTGACAATTTTTGGGGATTTTTTGAAACATAAAAAGGAGCTGATTTAGCTTTTTTATATATTTTCAAGGTATCTACCGATGATTGTCCAAAACTGTAATGAAGCATTTGTACAAAAAGTAGACAAAGAAAAAAAAGTATCCGCATTTTCCCCATTGAATATATTCTTAAATAGTTTTCTAAATATTATGTGAATATACGTATTTTTAATAGAAAAAGCAAAAAAGACAAAAAAAAACCTCAAATTCAATTGAATTTGAGGTTTTTATATATAATTATGGTTTTTTGAAACATCGTATACTTAATCCGGATTTCTCATAATGTTTATATCGTAATACTCCGGTATAACTTGTGTCTATTTGACGCACCCATACATAATCACCTTTTTCATCGGTACCAATAGTTGAAGACCAATATACCCCAGCTTCACCTAATTGGGCATATGTTCCATTTATACTCATATACCCACCATACTCAAATCCATGATCTTTAACCATTTTATTAGGCACTTGAGCTGATGCTCCTCTATTTGTTACTGTTTCACCATATTTTGTTAAATCTTGAGATGACATTCCTAGAGCTAACTCAAATATCATCCAATCAACATCAGATGGAATATAATAACCATCAGGACAAATACCTTGAACATATTGCATTGTTCCTGATTGAATCATTTGTTTATACTCGGCAATAATTGCTGTTGATATTTGTTTTGCAATATCATCTGCAACATTTGCTGCTACGGGTTCTGAAACAGTAAAAGCAATTTGTTGTAACTTTTGAGATGATATAAACGCACTCAAATTAGCATCAGCTACAGCATCAATAATAGCTTGAGCAATTGCTACATTTACTTTTTGTTCAACAGATGCAATATCAACAAAATCATCATGCTCATATAATGACTGAAGTAATGAAGAACGAATAGCTTCTTGAATTTTTGATTGAAGTAAAAATGAACTAATTTGTTTTTTTGTTTCTGCTTCAATCAACGTTTCTGCTTGTGTTGCAGCAACCTCATAATATTTAGCCACTAATTGATCTATTGTAGTGCTTCTAAGAGTATTTATATAATCAAGCACTCCGTCTTTATCTTTATCTATTTTTTGAGATTCTGATATTTGTTTCATCTGTGCCTTATCAGTATTTACCGTTGTTTCATAGGCATATAATGCACCATATTTATCACAATTTCGCTGTAAATCATGATAACACATACGTTCACCGGTTGGAACTAAACTATTTGACCCTGTAGCACTACCGGGAGGAGTAATAATTTCGTTTGTTTTATATAATGGTTTACCTCCTGGAGCACTAGTTACGTTTAAACTATTTCCCAATACTTCAATTACATCATCAGAAGCATCAATTTTACCATCACCATTTGAATCATATTGTACAGGTTTTGGTTCTCTATAATATTTACCTTCATACACTATATGATGCTCCGGAACTTTCTCTTTACAAGAAATAAACACTAAACATGCTAATCCTACAAAATATGCATATGTTTTCATGGTATAAAGGGTATTAATTTTTAACAATAGTACCAATTTTTTCTCCCATCACAACTTTCTTCAAATCTTCATTTTTATTAATATTGAAAACAATAATTGGAATATTATGTTCTCTACACATTGTAAATGACGTTAAATCCATTACTTGTAGTTTCTTTTCATACGCTTCTGTAAACGTAATTTCCTCAAATTTAATTGCTTTTGGATCTTTCTCAGGATCTGCATTATAAATTCCGTCAACTCTTGTGCCTTTTAATAATACATCTGCTCCCATTTCTGTTGCTCGTAAAGCCGATGCTGTATCTGTTGTAAAAAAAGGATTACCTGTACCTGCCCCAAAAATTATAACTTCTTTTTGAGTAAGAGCATGTTCCATTCGTAGTTTTGAATATGCTTCTCCTATTGGTTCCATATCAATAGCTGTCATAACACGAGAACGAACCCCAATACATTCTAAAGCAGATTGTAAAGCTAAAGCATTTATTACAGTAGCTAACATGCCCATATAATCACCTTTCACACGATCGTATCCTTGATTTTCGCCTTTTAATCCACGATAAATATTACCTCCTCCTATTACAACTCCTATTTCAACACCTATTTCAACTACATCCTTAATTTGATTTGCATATGAGTTTAGTATTATTGGATCAATACCATGCCCTTCTTTAC
Organism: Bacteroidota bacterium; assembly: GCA_029266015.1. Lineage (GTDB taxonomy): Bacteria > Bacteroidota > Bacteroidia > Bacteroidales > UBA1715 > MWCJ01. The sequence continues at coordinate 691 of JAJUFK010000047.1, read as the reverse complement.
CTTGAAGAGATTCTCCACTTAATTTTAAAAGTATTCTTTTGTATTTTAACATAGGTTTTCAATTAATGTGATAAAATTAAAAAAAAAAAGGAGAGTTGTATATGATAACTCTCCTTTTGCAATTAATTTTTACAAATATTTTTTAGTTTGTTAAACCATATCGTTTGAAAGCACTCACAGTCAATAATTTATCTTTTGATTGTAAATACTGTGCAATTGTAATTTTTGCATCTTTTACAAAATCTTGATTTAACAAAGTACTTTCTTTATAGAATTTATTTAACTTACCAATAGCTATTTTTTCAGCCATTTCTGCAGGTTTTCCCTCATTTATAGCTTGTTCTTTACCTATTTCGATTTCTTTTTCAATAATATCAGTCGGACAATCATCTTTATCTATTGAAACAGGATTCATAGCAGCTATTTGCATAGCAACATCTTTTCCAACTTGTTCTTCATCAACTTTTTTATTGAATCCTACAATTGTAGATAATTTATTGCCCGGATGTATGTAAGCAAAACAATGTTCTGCAGAAAAAGAACCATAGTAACTTAAATCAATTTTTTCTCCAATTTTACCAATTTGATCTGAAATTAAATCAGAAATCAATTCACCTTAAAATTTACATGCTTTTAATGCTTCAAAATTTGAAGGTTATTCTTGTAATGCAACTACAAGTACAGATTTTGT
>JAJUFK010000228.1 GCA_029266015.1 Bacteroidota bacterium | reverse complement strand
TTCTTACAAATTCCAATATTTTTTCGTAACTTGCCTCAAAGTTGTTCATCTATTTAATTGTTTGATTCACAAATAAATATACGAATTTTTATAATTCAATGAACAACTTTTATTACTTTTTTTATAAATGCACAACGGGTAAATACTATATGCTCGTATTCAACTGCAAGGAATTGCACTTATGAAACCACAGGCAGCAAATGAAGAAAACTTAAAATTATCGGTTAATTATTATACAATGGATGGCAAGTTACTGAACCCCCAATCGCTGAAACAAGGAACAGATTTCTATGCCGAAGTTACCATTACACACCCCGGATTTAAGTCAACATACAAAGACATGGCAGTACAGCATATGTTTCCGAGTGGTTGGGAAATACTCAACACGCGCATGGACGAAATTGATAACAATGCCGCAAACAACAGCAGCATGCGATATCAAGATATTCGCGACGATAGAGTGTATTCATATTTTGATTTACAACCATATGAAATTAAAACCTATAGAATTCTTCTTACGGCAGCATATCTAGGCAAATTCTTTCTACCGTCGGTATATTGCGAGGCTATGTACGACAATACAATACATGCTCGCTCACAAGGAATTTGGGTTGAAGTAAAACGGTAAAAATTAGTTTTGAGTTTTAAGTTCTTAATTTTGATTTACGTAGTAAAAAATAATTTGGCTTACAGTATAGAGACATTAAGACTTTTTAGACCTTGAAATTAAAAATACAAAATATAGTCAACACACTTTGCACCCCCAAGGTATACCTATCTACCTTGGGGGTTGCAGTGTTGCTTTGGTTTTATTTCTGTTTGCCTCACCCCCTGTTTCGCACGCCATATTCTACTGTTGTAGAAGATTCCAAAGGAATACTATTGTCAGCAAAAATTGCCAGCGATTACCAGTGGCGATTTCCTCAAAGCGATTCAATACCACAAAAATTTGCACAATCAATTGTTTTATTCGAAGATGAATACTTTTTTTCGCACCCCGGCGTCAACCCTGTTTCTATGTGGCGTGCATTACGGCAAAACATTCGCAATAAGCAAATTACTAGTGGTGGAAGCACCATAAGCATGCAAGTAATCCGATTGAGCAGACAAGGAACTCGACGTACTATTTTCGAAAAAATATACGAAATTATACTTGCTTTCCGCCTTGAACTATCGTACTCAAAACAAGAAATACTGAATATGTATGTATCGCATGCTCCGTTTGGCGGCAATGTGGTAGGACTCGAAGCTGCATCGTGGCGATATTTTAACCGTCCTGCTCACATGCTGTCGTGGGGCGAAGCTGCATCGTTGGCAGTACTTCCCAATGCTCCGGCATTAATTTTTCCGGGAAAAAACGAACATCTGTTACTTAAAAAACGAAATAAACTATTATACAAACTCTATAGCAAAGGAATTATTGATAAAACAACTCTTGATTTGGCACAATTAGAAATGATGCCGCAAAAACCACAACCACTGCCAAACTATGCTCTGCATTTGCTCAACAAAGCTATAAACGACGGAAACGAAGGCAAAAAACTGCAAACAACAATTCATTATAATACACAAAAACACATACAAACTATAGCTCAATCATATGCACACAAATATGCATCAAACTATATACACAACATTGCAATACTGGTAACCGATACCAAAACCGGAAATATTTTGGCATACATAGGCAACGTAGAATCGCCTCGTCAAACAGAAATATATGTAGACAACTGTATTTCAAAACACAGTTCGGGGAGTATATTGAAACCAATATTATATGCCAATATGCTCAACAATGGGACACTATTGCCAAACTCATTAGTGAGCGATATTCCTACACGTATTGGGAGTTACGCACCGCAAAATTTTGAAAAAACATTCGAAGGTATTGTTCCTGCATCAGAAGCGTTGGCAAAATCACTCAACATACCGGCAGTGCGCATGTTACAAGAATATGGTGTAGCTCCGTTTTTGTATTCATTACAAAAAGTTGGGTTCAACAGCATTCAAAAATCTGCCGACTACTACGGATTGTCGCTTATATTAGGAGGAGCCGAAGTAAGTTTATGGGAAGCAGTGTCGGTATATGCATCAATGGCACGAGCTCTTATAACATATAACACCAACAAAACATATTGCAATAGCGACTATCATAGCATACAATATAGTGCCACAACACCACAAAACAAAGAATATACAAACGATGCACTTATAGGTGCAGGAGCACTGTACTACACCTTTAAATCATTGAGCATGCTCACCCGTCCTTGGGGTGAAATTGGTTGGGAACAATTTGCTTCGGCACATACCATAGCATGGAAAACAGGAACCAGCTTTGGCCATAGAGATGCATGGGCTATAGGTGTTACACCCGAATACACTGTTGGGGTATGGGTTGGCAATTCTACCGGCGAAGGCAGACCGGGACTTACCGGATTAACACATGCCGCCCCCATAATGTTTGAAATATTTAAATACCTGAAACCTACCCAATGGTTCGCCCCACCCTATACAGATATGGTTCAAATAGATATATGTAAACAAAGCGGCTATAGAGCAAGTAATATATGCCCCGAAACAGAACGAATATATGTTCCTAAAAATGGCACACGAGCAAATATGTGCACCTATCACCAAACAATACATGTAGATTCAACACAAACTTGGAGAGTATCTGCCAATTGCTATCCTGCATATGGTATTGTATCAATACCATGGTTTATTCTGCCACCGGCACAAGAATGGTTTTATAAAAAAAATCACCCGAATTATAAACCACTACCCGATTATAAAAACGGATGTTCTCCCCAAAAAGAACAAGTGCTCGACCTCATACATCCCGACAACAACTCGGCTCTATATATTCCGCAAGGCTTAGATGGAGAACAAGGTAAAATAATTTTTGAAGCGGTACACAAACGTCCCAAAACAGAACTATTTTGGCATATAGACAATGAATTCATTACAAGCACCAAGGGCATTCACACCATAGAAGTTGCCCCTACTCCTGGTAAACATACCCTCATGGTACTCGATGCTATGGGCAATAGTGTACAACGACAATTTACTATAGTTGAAAATAAAAAATAACACACATTGTATTTAATCCCTTTTCAAAAAAATGGTATATTTGAAAAACAAAACTTAAGTATAATATGAATACCCCCCTACCATTTTTACACATTTGCATACAAGATATTCTCAAAAAACATGGAACCGATTTTTCCAATTCAATTATTATATTACCTAACAAACGACCTATACTTTTTATAAAAAAATACCTCTCACAAGAAATTACAACCCCTTGTTTTTTACCAAAATTTTATACAATTCAAGAATTCTTTATGTTACATACTCAACGAAGTATTGTACATGAAATACAATGTATTCATATAATTTACACACTATACAAAAAATACACAGGAAGCACCGAAACGTTCGAAGAATTTTATTCATGGGGAGAAATGCTTCTGCAAGATTTTAATGATATTGATACATATTGTATTCCTGTAGAAGACTTGTTTGCAAATCTATCAGCTATCAAAGAATTTACTAATACATTTGATTATTTATCAGAAGAACAAATTGCTATTATCACTCGATTTTGGGATACCACAAAACATACAACCCAACAATCTATTCAAACAAAATTCCTTACTATTTGGCAAGCACTATTGAATATATACAAAGATTGCAAACAAGAACTTAGCACACAAAAACTTGGATACAAAGGCATGATTTTCAGAGAAATTGTTGAAAATGCTTCGTCTATGATTCAACTAAGCGATTCAACAAAATTATTTTTTATTGGATTCAATGCCCTGAATACATGTGAAATTCAACTTTTTACATTTTGCAAAACAAAAAAACAAGCTTATTTTTATTGGGATTACGACCAATATTATGCAACAAAAACTCATGAGGCAGGTTACTTTATAACAAAAAATATTAAACTATTTGGGAATGAAATTCATCAAGATTATTACAATGCTTTTAAAAAACCAAAACAAATTAATATAATTGAAACTCCAAATCCAATTTCTCAGGTCAAACAATGTGAATCATTACTCAAATCGTATACATCAAATTCGGGTGCAATAGTACTTGCCGACGAACAATTATTAATACCTTTACTACAATCAATTCCCGAAACTGTTCAATATAACGTATCATTAGGGTATCCTATAAAACAAACA
>JAJUFK010000113.1 GCA_029266015.1 Bacteroidota bacterium | reverse complement strand
TTTACCATATACAAAGGCAGTGTTGCTCCTGCAAATATAGTAGCAGGTCCGACAGCAAACATTTCGTCCATATCAAGAACAGTTGCGTATGCAGATGCGGGTACCTATATAATATTGGTACGCGACAAAGCTATGCCAACACAGACGTCATGTCAAAAACAGGCATCAATACTTGTAAAAACAGCACCGAACCCAACGGCAACTATCAGTGGAGGGGGCTCGTTCTGTCAGGGAGCATCGGTAACTCCTGTTACGATAACTTTAACCGGAACAGGACCATTTACCTATACCTATGATCCGGGTGCAACCGTTCGTTCCAATCAAGCGGGAACAACCTATAGTCCAACAGCACCAACAGCGGTAGGTACATATAATTATAAGGTGACCGCTTTACAAGATAAATATTGTACTGCAGTAGCAGCAGATATAACAAGTACGGGAAGTATAGTAATAAAACCGAATCCGACAGTAACGGCATCAAGTAATAGTCCTGTATGTGCGGGTCAGCCGTTGAATTTAACATCAACAGCCGATGCCGGGTCAACGTATTCATGGACAGGACCGTCGTCATTTACATCAACGTTACAGAATCCATCACGTACGGGCACCACTACGGCACATAGTGGAGCGTATGTAGTAACAGCGACGTTGAATGGATGTACGGCAACTGTAACGACGAATGCTACGATAAATGCGATACCGGCCACACCAACGGTAACAATTTCATCGCCATGTGAGGGAGCAGCATTAAATATATCTACAGCAACTGTAACGGGAGCAACGTATGCATGGACAACTCCAGATGGATATGCACCGGGTAATGTAGCATCATTTTCAAGACCGAGTGCAACTACAGCGATGAATGGTTCGTACAGTGTAACGGTAACAGTAAGTGGATGTACTTCAACAGCGGGAAGTGCAACGGCAACGGTAAATCCGGTACCTGCAGCTCCTGTAATACCTACCCAAACGTTAGAATATTGTGTTGGTGCTACCGCAACAGCATTACAAGCGACAGCACTTGCCGGTCATACCCTACAATGGTATACCGTAGCTACAGGTGGCACAGCGAGCGGTACAGCACCAATACCTGTAACAACAACACCAGGATCTACCACATGGTATGTATCGCAAAAGAGTGCAGCTGGTTGTGAAGGACCACGTTCACCAATAACCATAACAATCAATGCCAACCCAACGCTTACAGCTACGGCAACACCGGCAACTATATGTGCAGGTTTAACGTCGGCAATAGTAGCAACGCCATCGGGAGGAGCTAGCCCATATACTTATGTGTGGTCGGGAGCGGGAGCAAGTAAATTAAATAGTACAACAGTAGCAAATCCGACATATACATCACTTGCAGCAGACCCAACAGCATCAAATGCACTTAATGTACAAGTAACCGATGCAAAAGGCTGTAAAGGGACAGCAGCAACGTCAGTACAAGTAAATGCGATACCTGCAGCCCCAACAGCGGGTTCAAATGCACCGATATGCGAGGGAGCAACGCTTAATTTAACGGCATCTACAATAACAGGCGCAACGTATGCATGGACAGGTCCATCGTCATATACAGCATCAACACAAAACCCAACCCGAGCGAGTGCAACACCGGCAATGAGCGGAACCTATAGTGTAACAGCAACGGTAGCAGGATGTACAGGCCCAGCAGGAACAGTAAATGTAACTATTAATGCAATTCCTGCAGCTCCAACTGCAAACAATCCTTCATATTGTGTAAACTCTCCGGCAACGCCACTTACTGCAACAGGTAGTAATTTAAAATGGTACACGGTATCAACAGGAGGCACAGCTTTGGGAAGTGCTCCAACACCGGTAACAACCACACCGGGCACATTTAATTGGTGGGTATCACAAACAGTAAATGGTTGTGAGAGTGCACGTACGCAAGTAACGGTAACGGTAAATAATAGTTTATCGCCAAGTATAACCGCCACCCCAAGCTTTAGTCAATGTATAGGAACTGCTATTAATATATCTGTACCGGGTACATTTAATACAGTAGCCTGGACAGGAAGTGCGGCAACACATTTAAGTAGTACAAGTATAGCTAATCCGATATTTAGTGCGAGTGCACCTGCGGGCACGTATACTGCAACCATAACAGTAACTGATAATAACGGTTGTTCGGGTAGTGCAACGCAAACTATTACAATTTTTGCTAAACCTACAGCAAATCTTTCTGCATCACCCACAGCTGTTTGTCCAGCTGTTTTAAGTACTATTACCGCTACCCCATCGTCTACAGGGGGAACAGGTGTTTGGACGACATCGTTAGGCACAATTACAAAAACTTCGGAAACTACAGCTACAGTAAGTTCTCCAACATCAGGAACAGCTACTGTAAACTATACCTATACTGCATCTGCTGCTAATGGTAGCTGTGTATCCAATTCGGTAACAACAACAGTAACAATACATCCAATTCCTTCAGCACCCGGAGTTACTCCAATTAGTTATTGTAAAAATGCTACTGCAGTTCCATTAACAGCAACAGGAAGTAATTTATTATGGTACGCTGCTGCTACAGGAGGAACCGGAAATACAACAGCACCAATACCCGTAACAACAGCAGTTGGTGTATATCATTTTTATGTATCGCAAACGGTAAATGGTTGTGAAAGCCCACGTGCTGATTTAGTAGTAACTATTACTGATAATCCAACACCTTTAATAACCGCCACTCCAAGTTTTACGGAATGTGCGGGAACGGCAATTAATATTTCGGTACCGGGTACATTTAATACAGTAGCCTGGACAGGAAGTGCGGCAACACATTTAAGTAGTACAAGTATAGCCAATCCTATATTTAGTGCGAGTGCACCGGCGGGCACGTATACTGCAACCATAACAGTAACTGATAATAACGGTTGTTCGGGAAGTGCAACGCAAACTATTACCATAAAAGCAATACCAGCCACACCAACGGTAACAACAACACCTATCTGTGCAGGGAAGACTTTAAGTGTATCGACGGGAACAGTAGCAGGAGCAACGTATACATGGACCACACCTGATTCGTATAATCCGGGTAGTGTAAATGCCATAACCCGAGCAAATGCGACCTCTGCAATGGCAGGGACATATAGTGTACAGGTAACGGTAAATGGTTGTCAATCGGCACCGGGTAGTGGGACTGCCGTGGTGAATGCTAATCCGGTTATAACCCTTACACCAAGTAGACCACTTGCATGTAAGAGTGGAAATAACAGTACTCCAATTACCATGAACACTACGGGAATAAGTGGTGGTACATCGGTATACAGTTCAGTACCTGCCGGGGTAAATACAAGCAATGGTACATTAGACCCATCAACAGCGGCAGTAGGTAATTACACTATAAAACTGGTATATACCAATAGCAATGGATGTGTTGACTCTACTACTACAACAGCGCAGATAAAAGCGATACCGACGGTAAGTTTTGGTACCAACCCAACAACTATGTGTACGTATGATGCGCCGCATACTATGGTAGTAAACCCTGTAGCAGTAGCACCAGCAACAGGAACGTTTAGCGGATCAATAACAACAAGTTCTTTCAATCCTGCCACAGCTGCAGTAGGAGCAAATCCAATAACTTATACCTATAGAGATGCCGATGGTTGTGAAAATGTAGCCAATACGAGTATTACGGTAGTAAGTATAGATCCACCAACGGTAACATCGGGTAATCCAAAAAGTTTGGTGGTACAAGTAGATGATACGTTTTTACCGGGAGACAATACGAATTTAACAGCAACGGGAACCTATACAATACAATGGATGGATGGATCATGTACTACTGTAAATGGAACCGGAGGAACCTATGCAACAGGAAAAGGTCCACTTGATTTAGGGTCATTTACGTATAAAGTACGTCAACGAGATGCAGTGAGTGGTTGTGTTAGTGTATGTGTAGATGCATTGCTTGCAATAACTAAATGTCCTGCACTTACGCCAAGTGCTATAGACCCATACTATTGTGTGGGCGATGCGACTCCATTAACAGTAACAGCGACAGCAAATGGACCACAAGGAGCGGGAGATAAACTTGTATGGTTTGCCACAAGCAATACAGCAGGAGTACCGATACTAGATAACAATGCGACGTATAGTGAGGCAATATCAACGGCATCTCCAACAACCAAAACAGTATATGTAGCACAATACAATGCAGCTAATACCTGCTACTCGCAACCAAAAGCGGTAACTATTAATGTAGTAGCAAATCCAACGGTAACACTTACAGCTCCAGCCAATGTATGTGCGGTAGCTGGACTGGTAAATATAACAACAACGCCTGCCGGAGGAACATTAACAGGTACGGGAGCTACAGGATTTAATGCGTCGGCCCGTACGTGGGATCCAATGAACGGAGGAGCACCGAGTCCAACTAAAACGTTGAATTTAACGTATGTAGTAACCGAGACGCATCCAGATGGAAAAGTATGTAGTACAACCAAAACAGTGAGTACCACAGCACATTTTATGGCACCACCGGTACCTGAACATAAAAATTGGTTGATAGGTGATATAGCCAATATACCGAATAATCATATGACAGCGAGTGTAAGTGGAACGGGAACACTTATAAAATGGTACAATGATCAGGCAATGACATCGCCACGAGCACAAGCACCATTTGCAACAGTAACCAATGCAGCAGATAAAACGGCATTAACGGCAGAAATAGGTACACCGCTTCCACAACAATATACCAAATCATATTGGATAACTCAAACCGACGCACAAGGATGTGAGAGTGAACCGGTACAAGTTGATTTAGTATTGGTAAACTGTCCGTTTACAGCGCCAACGGTAGTAGGAGAAGAGAAATGTGTAGGTGTGGCGTTAAATCCAATAACAGCGGCCAAACCTGCGAGTATGACAGAAAGCGTTGATCAATGGAGATGGTATACGAGTTCATCGGTTACAACGCCAACCTATACCGGAGGCAGCAGTTTTGCTCATGGCGTAAGCAATGCAACAGCAGGCACCACTACGTTCTATGTAAGTTATGTAGCCACAGAAACTACAACATCAAAACAATGTGAGAGTCCGCGAACAGCGGTAACGGTAGTAGTAAATCCACTGCCAACGATAACGTTTGATCCAACCAATAAAACACTCGTATGTTACGATCAAGGTTTAGAGCAATTAAAGGTAACAGCAAACCATAATGGCAATGGTGTAGGAACCGGTTTATGGGAAGTAGACGGAGCTACCGCAGGAATTACAAGTGCGGGAGTATTTGATCCAACCTTTAAAGGACAGGTAACGGGGACGTATCCTATAAAATATACGTATACAGATGGGAAAGGCTGTGTAAACAGTGCAACATCGAGTATCAAAGTACAATATATGCCTGCACCGACAACAGTAGGATATACATGGATAACGACACAGCCACAACCGGTAGTAATATCAGCAACGAGTTTGTTACCAACGGCTACAGTAAAATGGTATACCGATGCAGATGTATTGATACCAACTGCGGGTAATCCATTTACCACTTCAGATGATCCTACGGTAGAAGTAGTAAAAACCTACAAAGCATCGCAAGTAGTAGATGGCTGTGAGAGTCCTAAAACGCCGGCGGTAGTAACATTAACCAAATGTCCGTTTACAGCGCCAACGGTAGTAGGAGAAGAGAAATGTGTAGGTGTGGCGTTAAATCCAATAACAGCGGCTAAACCTGCAAGTATGACAGAATCGGTAAAAGAATGGAGATGGTATACGAGTTCATCTGCAACCACACCGGTATATACGTCAACTACAAGTGGCAGTTATACACATGGCGTAAGCAATGCAACAGCGGGCACCACTACGTTCTATGTAAGTTATGTAGCCACAGAAACGGTAAGTGCTAAAGATTGTGAGAGTCCGAGAACAGCGGTAAGTGTAGTAGTAAATCCATTGCCTGAAATTACATTAACAGTACCGGCATTAGTATGTCAAGATGCGGGAGATGTAGTGTTGTCACAAACTGTAAATTATCACAGCAATGGAGCAGGTAGTGGCACATGGAGTGTAAATGGAGCATCAGCGGGAATAACAGCAGGAGGGGTATTCAAACCTGACTTTATGGGAGAGGTAAGTGGCACGTATACAATAGGGTATAGTTATACCGATGGAAAAGGTTGTACCAAATTAGAGACAAAACCAATAGAGGTACAATTTACACCGGCACCGACAACGGTAGGACATTTAAGTATGACAATAGCCAATGCAACGGTAAAAGTAGAGGCAACGAATTTAGAACCAATGGCAACAGTACAATGGTATAGTTCAACCAATACTAAGTTGACGAGTCCGGCCTCAGCAACGCAGCCAATATTTTTTACAGGCGACCCAGGAAATCAAGTAACCAATAAAATATATAGAGCAGCACAGATAGTAAAAGGCTGCGAGAGTAAAAAAACAGATGCAACGGTAGTAATTATAGATTGTCCTGTACCTGCACCAAATGTAGTACAACCATCACCGATATGTAATTACGATGCTACGCCGGAGATAACAGCAACAGTAGGTTCGCCATGGGGTTCTGGCGTACGTCCAACACCGACAATACCGGTAGAGTTTAGATATTATGATAGTCCAACGGCATTAACACCAATAGCGAGTAATACAACGGGCTTGTATACACCGATAGTAGATAAGACACAGGCCAACAGTAAAACGTTCTATGTTTCGGAATACAATGCCAACATAGTACCACAAGGCTGTGAAGGACCACGAACAGCGGTAACAATAACAGTTAAGAAGGTATTACCTGCGAGTTTGAATCCGGTACAAGATGTTTGTGCAGCACCTGAGGGACAAAATCCGACGTTTACAGCGTATGATTTTACGGGAACAGTAGAATGGCATACAACTACGCCACCAACACCAGCCACAACAGGAAGTGTTGCAATGGGAGCTACCTATCAGCCAACGTTTACGGCAACCGGCAGTCATACGGTATGGGCAGTAGTAAGAGCCGATGGTTGTGTGAGTGAACCGGTAAGTGGTAGTTATGTAATTAAACCAATACCGGCAGCACCTGCAGTAACAGGCAATGCAATATGTATAGGGGAGGCAAATAAACCGGTGAGTGCAACGGGCAGTGATATAAAATGGTATCAAAATGCCAACAGAACAGGATTTATAGTATTTAGTCAAAACTATACACCAACAGTAACAAGCGACAATACGTATACATTCCATGCAACACAAACGGTAAATGGCTGTGAGAGTCAAACAGCACCGGCAACGTATGTAATAAAACCGTTGCC
>JAJUFK010000167.1 GCA_029266015.1 Bacteroidota bacterium | reverse complement strand
GTATGTTTAAGAATGCACCTCATCCTGTTCATAAAACAGAATTAAGTAAATTAAATCCATTACAACGAATTGTTTATTTTTTGTTGAAAGTGGTATTTATTCCGCTTATGGTAATATCCGGCTTATTATATATGTTTTATAGATATCCGCACAATGGAAATATTGTTTCTATAAATACAGAAGGTTTAACTACTATAGCGGTACTGCATACACTGGGGGCTTTTATAATGATAGCGTTTGTTGTAGTTCATTTATATTTAATTACTACAGGAACAACCATATTTACAAATCTAAAAGCTATGCTTACCGGATATGAAGAAATAGAAGAAGAAAGTAAAATTTAAGAACTATGAAAACACAAAAACAAGAGTATATAAATCCGTATATTGGAGGCTTTTTATTGGGATTAGTATTATTGGCTTCAATATATTTTTCGGGACGTGGGCTTGGTGCAAGTGGCGCAATTAAAAGTTTTGTTGTGTCGGCTGTTGATTTTGTTGTACCGCAGCATACTCAAAATTCAGAATTCTATCAACAATACACCGGCGGTAAACCAAGTGCACTTAAATCATGGTTAGTGTTTGAAGTTTTTGGTGTTTTTATAGGTGCATTTATTTCAGGAATAGTATCAAATAGAATGACCTTAAAAATAGATAAAAACCCTGTAGTAAGTTCTGTTAAACGTTTAGTTTTCGCAACTATAGGAGGATTATTTTTTGGACTTGGAGCTCAATTTGCTCGGGGGTGTACAAGTGGCGCAGCTCTCAGTGGAATGGGGGTATTAGCTACAGGTGGTTTTATAACAATGCTTGCAATATTTGGAACAGGATTTTTGTTTGCATTTTTGTTTAAAAAACAATGGGTTTATTAATTTGTAAATACTAAAACTATGGGACCATTAGCAGGACAAGGAATTATAAGCCCCGAATTTGATTATATTATTGCATTACTTATAGGAATTGCTTTCGGTTTTGTATTAGAACAATCAGGATTTTCATCGGCTAAACGTTTGGCAGGTCTATTCTACGGAAGAGAATTTGTAGTGTTACGAGTATTTTTTACTGCAGCTATTACTACTGTAATTGGTGTAATTCTTATGGAGTATTTTGGTATGTTGGATATGAATTTGGTGTATATTCAACCTACATTTACGTGGTCGGCTATAGTTGGGGGAGTAATTATGGGGATTGGATTCCTTTTCGGAGGTTTTTGTCCGGGAACTTCATTGTGTGCAGTGTCAATAGGCAAAATCGATGCTATGTTCTTTTTTGGAGGTTTATTTTTAGGTGTTTTGCTTTTTGCCGAAATGTATCCGGTGTTTGAACCTTTGTATCATGCTCAAAATTTAGGTGGAATATTTGTGTATGATTCATTGGGAATGAGTAGAGGTGTATTTGCAGCATTATTAATTATTATGGCTGTTATGGCTTTTGTGGTTACATATTTTATAGAACAATACATACTTAAAAAACCAAAAAAATTCAATTACGAGTTTATTACATCAAAACCCTATCATCTTGCAGGTATTGTAATTGCTTTATTTTTTGCAGGTATAGTTGCTGTTACTCCTACTCGTAAAGATTCAATTATGAAATATGTAGAACATACAATTTCTCAAAAAACAATGTCATTTCAAAAAGTTTCTTCTGTAGAATTAACATACCTATTATTAAATCCTGATAATCAAACATTATATATTGATATACGAAATCCACAAGATTTTGAGAAATTAGCTTTGCCCGGATTTGTAAATATTCCTTTTGAATCTATTATGAATAGAGAATGGGAAGACTTTTTAGGCGATGCAACCAAAAAGAAAATCATTATAAGTAATGATACATTACTTGCTCAAAAGGCAATAGTAATAATGACACGTTTAGGCTATAAGCATGTATATATGTTGCAAGATAATTTTCAAAAATTTCAGGCTACAGTTTTGCAATTTGATGCTGCTCATTCAAAGTTTTCTAAAACCGAACAAGAATATATACAAAAAGCCGGTAAAGAGATACTTCTTTTAATAGAAAAGCGAAAAAAACCTATATTAGAGAAAAAAGTATTATCAAAAGCTAAAGGTGGGTGTTAAATATTTTTTAGATTGTTGTATGATTAGAATATTTTGAATTCATGGAAACATATCTTAGATTAATTCAATATTTCAACGTATTTTTTCTGTCTTATTTTTCAACAAAAAATTATGTAATAATTTTGTAAGTTTTCCTTTAGAGAAAGCTAAAAATATTATTTTTGTACAATAATAACAAGTAATTATTTTTTGTATGAAACGTAATTTGATATATTCATTCGTAATTGTAATAGTTGGTATAGTATTGTTTAGTTCATGTTCTCCTATGCCAAAGCATGCACAGTATATTCCTTCTGATGCAGCATTTGTAGGTGTGATTGATATTGTAAGTATTGCACAAAAAGGAAAATTGCAAGATGCAAAATCACTAAAGATGTATTCACAGGCTATTGAATTTTTTAACTCTACAAATCAAAATACAGGCATTCTATTAGAATCACTGGTTACTGACCCTAAAAAAACCGGAATTGATATTTTTTCTGATTTGTTTGTGTATTCTGTAATTCAAAACGAAAAAGTATATGCGTGTGTGTCTGTAAAACTTGATAATAAAGAAAATTTTCAAAACTTAATGGAAGGAATTTTGGGTGATGAATTTGATTTGCAAGAACAAGATGCATTTACTTATTATACCAATGAATCTAATACATGGATTGCTTTTAATGATAAAAATGCTGTATTTATTTCTTCGGGTCAAGCAAAATCAGATGAAGCTTTGGAATTATTACAAAGAATTTTTACACAATCAAAAGATGAATCAATAGCTGAAAGCAAAGAATTTATTGAATTTTATAAACAAAAAAAAGATGTTAGTATATGGATTTCTTCTACACATATAATAGAAGGAATGTCAAATGAAACAAAAAAAGCAATTGAAAAAAAATTAGAATCTTTTCAAGGTCTTTCTATAAATGATATTTTAAATAATTATATTCATTTGTTTCTCAATTTTGAAGAAGATGACATTACTTTGGATTTTAATCTACAAGCAAATGATGCTTTTAAAACATTTTTAGATAAAACTGATTTCACAAAAGATAAACTTTCTGAAGAGGTATTATCTTTTTTACCACAAACAAGCTATTTTTTAATGAGTTATGCATTTGAAAGTGATAAATTAGTTCAGTATTTGCAAAGCTTACCTGATTTTAAACAATTAGATGATGAAATACAAAATCAAGGAGTATCACTTAAAGAATTTATATCGGCATTAAATGGAGATATAGTATTAAGTGTGTTTAATGCATCGCTTGATGTTGTTCAGAAAAATAAAACATTGTTACGCCAAGATTCTAAAGGGAGATATCAATATGTGGATACAGTAATTTATGACGAGCAAATTATTCCAAAAGCAGCAATGGTTTTGAGTTTAAAAGATGAAGAGTATATGAAAAAATTTATTGCCGAAAAAATTCCTGCAGAGTTATATTCCAAACAAGATTCTTATTTTGATTTTACAAAAACGCTTAATTTTCCATTGTATTTGGGTATTCATAATAATATGCTCATGCTAAGTACCGATATAGGTGCCATGAGTCAATTGTACGATGGTGGTTATCCTGAATCGTTAAGTACATCTGATTTGGTGCAAGAAATAGACGCTGCGGCATTTTATTATGTGAATTTGGATTTTGAAACATACCCTATTCAAGTTAAAGAATTTGTTAATAAATCATTTTTACAACATATCTTAAAACCATATCTTAATACGTTTGAATCACTAACTATTTCATCAAATGGTTTATACAGCGGTAGATTACAAATTAAATTAAAAAACAGTAAAGAAAATAGTTTGTATCAGGTGTTGGAAATGCTTGATGGAAATTTCAAGCAACAATAATTACTGTATGCTTTATGAATATTTCGTTTTGCAATGTAGTTCCTATGCCTATGAAAGAGGTGCTTGGCAACTCACACATATGGCAGCAAAATATACAAATTCAAGCAGGTTCATATAATCAAATAGTAGCACCGAGCGGTACCGGAAAAACTTCATTAATTCATTTTTTATATGGTATTCGCAGTGATTTTGAAGGCGTAATAGAGTTTGATTCAACTTCAATACAAACATTATCAGTTGAAGAATGGAGTCAATACAGAACTCAAAAGATTAGTATTGTTTTTCAAGGATTACGATTATTTGCAGAGCTTGATGTTATGGAAAACATTCAAATTAAAAATAAGCGTACCAATTATAAAACAGTATCTCAAATACATCAATTGCTTGATGCTGTTGGTATGATGCCTCATATACATAAAAAAGCAGGTATATTATCGTATGGTCAACAGCAGCGTGTTGCAATAGTGAGAGCTTTGTGTCAACCATTTGAGTTGTTGTTACTCGATGAACCGTTTAGTCATCTTGACAACATGAATGCTCAGGCTGCTTTTGAGTGTATATACAATGAAGTACAATTGCAACAAGCTACCATTGTGCTTACTGCTCTTCAATTTGTTTCACTTAATTCATCAATGCATGTTTATTCGCTATAATAAAGAGATTTGGAAATTGCTTCGCAGTTCGTTGAGTATTCCGCAAATAGTTGCATTTTCTTTATCTGCATGTATAGGATTATTTGTATTGTTTTTTGCTGTTTTTTGTTTTATAGATTTTACAAAGTATATCAAAAAAGATACAGTTTTATTTGCAAAGGAATTTATTATTGTAAGTAAAAAAGTGTCGGCATTACAAACGTTAACACAAAAAAAAGCTCATTTTACACAAAGAGAAATACAAGAAATTCAAAAACAAGAATTTTTTACACAAGTAGATGTATTTGAAACATCACAATTTCAAATACAGTTGTTTACCGATAGTGATAAATTACCTGCTATAAAAACAGATTTATTTTTTGAAGCTGTGCCAAATCAATATCTCAATGCCGATTTTATTGATTGGCATTGGAAGGAGGGACAAACATTTATTCCAATAATTTTTCCTCAAAATTTTTTATCGTTGTATAATTATGGTTTTGCTCCAGGACAAGGGTTACCTCAATTGTCGGAGTCGGTGTTTACAAAAATTCCTTTAAAAATTAAAATTACGGGTAATGGTTTACATCAAATATACGATGCTCGTGTGGTTGGTTTTTCGCAACGAATAAATACAATCTTAGTCCCTCTACAATTTTTGCAATTGGCAAATAAAACATATGCAGAAAAACATGATGCTCAAGTTAGTCGTTTAATCATAGAGTGTAAAAATATTGCCAATCCAAAGATTTTTGAATATGTGTCACATAAAAATTTTCAGATAAACGATGAAAGTTTAGTAAACAGTAAACTGGCATTCTACTTAACATTAACATTGAGTATAGTAGGAGGAATAGGAATACTCATTACTTTGCTTGCTATTTGGTTGTTGTTGTTTAGTTTTCAATTAATTATAGAAAAAAATAAATATACATTACAAAATTTGTTTTATTTGGGTTATACGTACTCTGAAATTTCAAAGCCTTATAGAATATTTTCTATGGTACTTACTGTTGTTTTGCTAATACTGTCAT
>JAJUFK010000250.1 GCA_029266015.1 Bacteroidota bacterium | reverse complement strand
GATACAGTATAGTCATAGGTTATTTTGGCATATCTTACTTCGCGGGTTGGGTCCGATACAAAACGATTTTGTTTTGCTGCAGTTTTGGCTGCTTCTATACATGATTGTTCGCTTAAAGCAGTTTCAATATCAGTAATTGCCACCACATTTCCTTGGGAATTAATTTTAACAGTTAATTCTATAGGTTTGTTACAATTTGTTGTATTCAGCGGTTTTGCTAAATATACTGCATCTTTGTTGCCTAAAGGATTTCCCGGAGAACCTTTAGAATTTTTATTGGTACTACTGCCTGCTTTATCTCCTTGTATGCCATCTTCTTTTCCGTCGTTACTGTTACCCGGATTGTTTGAAAAATTATTTCCGAATAATTTTTCTTGTTTTTTACGGAATTCTTCGGCTGCTTTTTCTCTTTCTAGTTGTTCTTTTTCTTCTTGTGTTAATTCTCGTTTGGTTTCGGTAGATTTTGTAGTTTTTCTTACACTTATGGCATCTGAGTTGTCATTGGTAGTTACATCTAAATCTTCAGATGCAGAAGTACTTGTTTTTTGAGGAATTTGTTCTTCTTGTGGTTGAGGAGCAATTTCATCTGGTTTTATTTGTCCATCACCTTGTATTTCTTCACCAAAAGTTATGGCAATACCATTAGGTTCAGGAAATTCAACCGTAGGTGCTTTAAATGCAAAAAGTACCAAAATAACTATAATAATAGCATGAAACAGAATTGTTCCAACTATACCATATATATTATTTTTTTTATCATCCATATACTATTATGGTTTAGTAGCTAATACAAATTTCCATTTATTTCTATTTGCTATATCCATTACTTTAACAGTTTCGCCGGTAGGTACATCTTTATCAACTCGTAACAAAATAGTTGGTTCTTGTTCGCCTTGTAATTTTGCTATTAGTGCTGATTCTAACTGTTCAAATGGTACAATTTCTTTTTCAATTGCAAATTGCAAATCGGGCGTTATTGAAACTGATGTGCGTTGATTTGGTGTTACTTGATTTGAACTTTTGGGTAATGACACCTGTAAGCCGTTAGGTGAAATCTGTGTAGATGTAACCATAAAAAATATGAGTAACAAAAATACAATGTCTGTCATTGACGACATGTTAAATTCTGTGCTTACTTTATTTCTTGATACTATAGCCATAGTTATTCTGTTGGTTCGTTAAGTAAATCCATAAATTCAGTTGCACGCAATTCTAATTTGTTTACAACTTTGTTTACTTTAGCAATTAATAAATTATATCCTAAATATGCTACAACACCTACTATAAGTCCCGCAACAGTTGTTACCATTGCAGTGTATATACCGTTTGAAAGCATTGAAATACTAAAATTACCTCCTGCGTTTGCCATATCATAAAATGCCCGAATCATACCAAGTACAGTTCCTAAAAATCCTATCATAGGAGCAGCACCTGATACGGTTGCTAATAATGGTAATCGTTTTTCGAGTTTAAAAACTTCAAGTTTTCCAACATTTTCAATAGCTTCGCGTACATCGGCAAGTGGTTTGCCTATACGTGAAATTCCTTTGTCAATCATTAATGCAACAGGAGATGTGTTGTTTTTGCAACGAATACGAGCTTCTTCTATCTTGCCTTGTTGTATATACATTTTTATTTCACGCATAAAGTTTTCGTCTTCTTTTTCAGCTTTTTGAATAGCAAAATAGCGTTCTACAATAATATATACAGCTAAAATTGACAATAAAAAAATGGGTATCATAATCCAACCACCTTTCATTGTCATGTTCCAAAAGGTTAATTCTTCCGGTGTTGCATTTATAATAACATTTGCCGAACTGTTATTTGCTCCGTTTCCATCAAGGGTAACTTGAACAAATCCAAATAATAATGACGTGATATTCATAGATATAAGTTTATGTTAAAATTTTGTGCAAAATAATTCATTTTTAAAACCCAAAAAAATATTATGCATATTGCTTATTGACAAGTTATAAACGATGCTTTATATACACTTAGTATACAAATATGTTGTTGTATTCAAAAATATGACTAATAACTGCCATAGAATTTTCGTAAAAACCATTCTGTTCCGGCTAAAACTATGAGAGTAATGAGCAATAAAAGACTATCGAGCAATAACGTTCTTGTTTTTGATGTATATGCTATAGGTACAATATTTTTGTTTGATTGAATACTGTCGTATATCTGTTGCAATTGTTCTTTCTGTAGCATTGAACCACCTGTTTGTAATGAAATAGTTTGAAGTAATGCATGGTTTGCTCTTGTTTGTGTATATTCTAATTGTAACGGTAATATCATAAACGAGCCTTTTTGTTCATACTTAGTTCCTTCTATTTCAACTGTAGCCGTATATGAATACGTACCTATAGGCATTTTACCTACTTGTAATGAATAATAATCATTATTAGAGGTAAATACATATGGAAATTCTTTCCCTTTTTGATTCCAAATACGTAATCGAATTTCTTTATTTGGAATAGGTTCATAACTTTTATTATACAATTCTGCTCTAAAAATTATATCTTGATTTTCTGTTATCATAGGTTTGGTTTGAACGCGAAATAATTCTTGTTTTTGTGTCAGAGCCAAATAATTTACACATTTATTTATTAAAACATCAAAAGCTGTAAATGATTTATTTTTTTTATATGCATGTATTCTCCACCGCCATAAACCTTCACCGGTAAAAATAGCAGTCTTATAACCATTGGTATTAAAAAATTGTAGAAGAGGTCGTTGTGTCTGTATTTGTTGCATTCGTTGCCATAATACTACACGCGATTGTATATTACTTACATATTCTCCATATGGTGCAAACAATGGGGGAGCAGATTCTATTAGTTCTTTGCTTTCTTGATCAATATCAAAAATGGTATTTTCTGTATTATACAATGCTTGTACTTCATCTGCAGTATTTGAACGTTGACGAATAGACAGGCCTACATTAAGTATGTCTAACAATGCAAGATTCATGGTGTAATTATATATATACAAGGCCGGAATTGAAAAACTTTTAGCTTTTTCAACTAATTCTTTTGATTTACCGTATGATTGGGGTAAGCCATGAAAAATAATGCAATTATAATTATTGATATTACCTGTAAATTCTTGTGTAGATGATACCGTAACAGAATAGTTTTTATTGGTTTCTAAAGCTCTGCGAATAGCAGCAACGTCAGGGTGTACACTTTCATACAGTATAAGAATATTTTGTTGACTTTCCATAACATCTACTGAAAACAAAAATGTATTGTTTTTATATGTTATTTCATTATCATGATTTTCTATGCGAACAGTATATAATACTTGACCCAAAGATTGTGTTGTTAGTTTACAATTTATTGATGTTACATAGGTATTTGAATTAGATTGAATGTTTGTCTGAAACACTTGTTTACTGCCTTCTAATATGGTAATTGTTGATTTTTTACCTTGTAAATTATGTGATTCTATAAACACTCTTGCTGTAAAAGGAATATTTTTAAATACAACTGAATTATGTTGAACATCGCTAATTACATTGTCACGAACTTGATTTGGATTTCCTAAAGCTATAGTGTATATAGGAATGTGCGATTCAAAAATTGGACTGTATAAAGGGTTGTCGCCGGTATTGTATAACCCATCAGAAGCCAATATTATTGCCCCCAAATTAGCGTTAAAGTAACGAGTATATATTTGTTGTAAAGCATTTGAAATATTTGTTCTTTTTTGGTTGTACGAAATGAGTGACGAATCAGAAATATGTTCGCCAAATGTATATGTGTGTGTTGCGTAATTGTTTGACAGTGCTTT
>JAJUFK010000361.1 GCA_029266015.1 Bacteroidota bacterium | reverse complement strand
GTACAAAGCTGACCAAACTACTCCAATTGCAAACGCAACAGCAAGCTACACGCACGGTGTTTCTAATACAGTAGCAGGTACTACCGATTTCTATGTAAGCTATGTAGCTACCGAAACAAATACAGGCAAACAATGCGAAAGTCCTAAATCAAAAGTATCGGTGGTGGTAAATCCGTTGCCTGACTTTACAATACAACTCAGTAAAACAGGTACTATTTGTTATGACGATTCTGATGTAGAAATATCAGTGATTCCAAATACCGGAACAACTATTAGTTCTGTAAATTATGACATAAATACCGATCCAAATAGAGTACAAAAATCGGGAATTAAAGGATATATCAATCCTGATGCTCCTGTTATGGGATACACTATTCCTGGATTGTATCCAATTCAAATTAATGCTGAAGTAACCAATCAATTTGGATGTAAAATCACTAAAAATATTACTAATTCTGTTCGATGGACAAGTATTCCGACTATTACAAATGTTACTGAAGTACTTGATATTGCCAATACAAATCCAATTACAATTACAGCTACCGGAATGGCTGTAAATTGGTATAATTCTGCAAGTAAAACAGGTAGTTTGGCAACCAATACAAATTCGTATACGACTTCTATTACACGTACTACAGTAAGCAATACCACTCTCTATGCTACACAAACATTAGATGGGTGCGAAAGCCAAACTGCATTGGGTACAATTCAAGTTATTGATTGTCCGTTTGCTGCTCCCGATGCTACATCTATTGCTGCATGCCCGGGATTACCATTGGCTGATATTACAGCAACAACTACAAACACAGCTATTCAATGGAAATGGTTTGATGAATCTAATACCGTTTTACCAACTTCAACAGCCACGTTAACTCATGGAGTAGCAAACACAACCGAAACTATTAAAAAATTCTATGTGCAATATGAAGCATATGATAGTGGAAGCGGAAAAACCTGTTGGAGTCCTAAAAAGGAAGTAACTGTTCAGGTATATAAAAAACCAATGGTATTTTTTACAGATGCTGTTCATACACTTTGCTATGACAGTGGACCTCATTTTTTAGAAAATATAGTAAATATGGGTAATGGTAATCCAAATATTACTTGGACAATAAATGGAGAAACTACAGGTATAAAAAATGGAGTAGTTGACCCGACATTTAATGGAGCTCAAAGCGGGAACTACACGGTAGAAGCTATAATTACCGATAGTAAAGGTTGTACAAGTACCGAAACATGTATAGTGCGTATAAACTATGTGCCCGAACCAACGCCTATCGGCTATTTTGAACTAAAAAAACCAAGCACTCCTGTTCAAGTTTCAGTTTCGGGTATAGTAACTACTCCTATAGCAGGTTCAGTACAATGGTTGAATGAATCAGGAACGGTAATCTCTACAAGCAATCCATATGTTACCGGATTAAATTCTAATACTGAAATTAAAACATATGCAATTGCTCGTCAAAAAATTGGAAATTGTTATAGCGATACTATTCAAGTTCCTATTCAAATAATTGATTGTCCGGTTCCATCGCCACAAGTAAACATAAGCCCTAGTGCAACTATTTGTAATTACGATGCTGTACCACAAATACAGACTAGTATAGGTTCTACATGGTTACAAGGCACTCGTCCTACTCCGGTAATACCTGTAGAATTCAGATTGTATTCACAAGCAACCGGAGGAGTTGCAATAAGTTCGAATACTACAGGCAATTTTACTCCTGTATTAGCCAACATGTCGCAAGGAGGTAATTATGATTTTTGGATTGCAGAATATAATCCTAATGTAATTCCGCAAGGCTGTGAGAGTGTATTGCGAACAAAAGTAACGATACAAGTAAATAAAACCCCTGCGGTAGGAATAGTTGGTCAAAAAGATGTGTGTGAACAAACAGCAAATGCACAATTACAAATAAAAGATGTATTACCAAATGCTGTAGTTGAATGGTATACTAGTATGCCAAATATTCCATCGGTTACGCCACCGGTTGCACAAGGCATGTATTATACGCCAAGTGTTACCAATGTTGGTACTCATACTGTATATGCAGTACAACGACTCAATGGGTGTATGAGTGAACTTGCACAAGTAAGTTTCACTATTAAACCTTTGCCT
>JAJUFK010000067.1 GCA_029266015.1 Bacteroidota bacterium | reverse complement strand
TATGCATCAGTTATAGTTGCTGTTACCGTAACAGTTTCAACTCCATATTGCAAAGAATTTGTTAACACACCTTGTGCAGAAATACTTGCATTACTACTCAATTCACTCCATACTACACTTTGTATAAAAGCATTACTTGGTTGAGTTACCAACAATTGAAATAAATTTACTGTAGCTCCTTCTGATACATTTACTGTTGTTTGTGAAAAACCAATTGTTGATATTGGATTATGCAATATTGTTACAACACAAGTATCAGCTTTACCATTAGATGCTGTAGCAATAATATTAGTTTGGCCTACAGCTACCGGAGTAATAATTCCGGATTGACTAACTGTGGCTATACTTGAATTAGATGACGACCAAACTATTGTCTTATTTGTAGCATCAAGAGGCATTACTGTTGCCACAAGAGTTTCTGTTTGTGATAATTGAATGCTTAGAGTTTTTTTATTTAACGCAACAGAACTTACCGGAATACTTACTAATTCTACCGTAACATTACATGTTGCTGTTAAACCGTTTGATGTAGTAGCTGTAATAATTGCATTGCCCTGATTAACTGCAGTAATTAATCCATTACTATTTACTTGGGCAATACTAGTAGCACTAGAAGTCCAAACAACTGTTTTGTTTGTTGTATTTAAAGGTTCTATAGTTGCAATTAATTGCTGTGTATTACCGGTAGTAAGCGTAACTGCATTTGTATTTAATGATATAGATGTTGCTACAATAGGATTTACCTGTACTGTAAATGCTGCAGTTTTATTATTTACCGATGTAACCGTAATAGTTGCTGTTCCTAATCCAACTGCCGAAATAACACCTTGTTGCGAGACATTAACTATAGATGCATCTGAAGATGTCCATGTAAGAGAAGAGTCTGTTATATTTGTTGGTAAATAACTTACGTGCACAGTTTCTGAACTGCCAATATATCGAGAGACAGTACCTGTTATAGAAGTTGAAATAGAAGTTGGAACAATATTTTGAACTGTCACAACACACGTTGCTGTTAATCCATTTACTGTTGTTGCAGTAATTGTGGCAGAACCTGCTTTTATAGCTGTAATTGTACCATTTAAAACTGAAACCACAGAAGAATTAGAACTTGTCCAAACAATAGACTTATCAGTAGTATTTTCAGGCAACACTGTTGCTATTAACACATCAGTGTCATATACATACATTGATGTAGTAGTTTTGTTTAAACTAACAGAAGTTTCCAATACAGGACTTACCGTTACCATACACGTTGCAGTTAATCCATTTACAGTTGTAGCTGTGATAGTAGCAACCCCAACTGACAAAGCATTAACAACACCCGTAGCAGAAACTGTTGCTACAGAAGTATTACTTGATGACCATGTTACTGTTTTATTGTATGCTGTAGCAGGTAAAATTGTAGCCGCAAGTGTTTGTGTATTCCCTATAAGAACTGATACTGACGAAGGAAGAGTAATAGAACTTGGCATTCGTTCTACTATAGTTACTGACACAGTTGCAGAGCCTACAGGTGTTTGTAACGATGAACAAGTTACAGTTGCAGTTCCCGGACTAACTGCTGTAATTACCCCATTGCTTACCGTTGCTATACTATTTGCCGATGATGACCATGTAACTTGAGAATTACAAACATCAAGAGGAGAAACCGATGCTGTTATCGTAGATGTTTGATCTGAAAACATAGTTACCGAAGTTTTATCTAATAAAATTGTAGGTGTACCATTGTAACAATTAGGGGTAACAGTAACTACACATGTTTGTGTTGTTGTTCCTGTTCCATCTGTTGAGGCAGTTATTGTAGCAGTTCCCGGAGCAATTCCTGTAACAACTCCATTTAATACAGTTGCCACATTTGTATCTGAGCTTGTCCATGTAATTACTTTATTCTGTGTACACTCATTATTTGGAGAAAAAGATACACTCAATGTTGTATTTGTACCTGCAATAAGAGATACAGAGCTTTGAGAAATACTCATTACTATAGCTCCTGAACAATCTTTTGTAACAGTAACTGTTTTGGTAGCTGTTTTGGTAGTAAATCCATCGTTTACAGAAATAGTAATAATTGCAGTTCCCGGAGCAATCCCTGTAACCAATCCCGAAGCAGAAACTGTTGCTACAAAAGTAGCAGAACTGCTATACGTAACTGTTTTAATACATGCATTTGCAGGAGTATACGTAGGAGTAAGTTGTATTGTTTGACTTTCAACCACACTAACAGTTGCAGGAGATAAACTTACACTTGTAAGTTGAGTAGGACAACCGGTAAGATTTACGGTAATAGTTTTTGTGAATGTATTTGAATTTTTATCTGTTACCGTTACTGTTACCGTTACCGCTTCTGTACCCCATTGTAAAGAATTAGTCAATACACCCGCTGTATTTATAGAAGCATTTGCACTTGCTTCAGTCCATGTAATTGTTTGAATTGTTGCATTTGCAGGAGTTATACTCAAATAGCCGGATAAATCAATAGTAGCATTTTGCGCAACATTTACAGATGTTTGTGTAAACTGAACATTTTCTACAGGTATTTTAAGTTCAGTAACTGTAAACGTAGCTGTTTTTGATGCTGTTGCTCCATCTAAATCTTGTACTGTAAATGTAAGTGTTTCACTACCTATCCACGCAGAATTTTTTGGTACTATAGTAGCAACATTGTTTGTAATAGTAACATTAAAATTAGTTGAAGTATTAACCGACCAAATAAGAGACGTAACAGGTGTACTATCATCGGTTACATAATTATTGAGCAAAACATTATTAAATGTTTCCCCTTGCATAATTGATTGATTTGGTATAGTTGAAATTACCGGAGGATTATTAACAGGAATTACAACTTCGTTTCCAAAAATAAGTTTATCAATAGTTATTGTGCCCGATTTTGGAGTAGTAGATCCACTATCAAAATACATTTTAATTCCACGTATATTATTTGACGCAACTGTTTGTGTAGGAGATATTTGCGAAAATTTTCCTGAAAAATTAAAAATATAATCTACATATGTATTGCCATTTGCTGATTTTATAACAGGACTAGCATTGGTAACATACCCATTATTATCAAATAAATCTACTCTAAGATCTGTTTGCACAGTAGTTTTTAATCGAATAGCCACATATGGATTTGCTGTAAGATCCAATATTTTAGCTTCAGCATCGGTTATATTATATGTTATAGCATCACTACCTCCGGCAGCAGTTCTATAATAAGACACTGCTATTTCGCCTCCTAAATATTGTAAACTATACAATGAAGAATTTTCAGTCCAACCCGGCATACCCGGTTTTATAATATGGTCAGTAAATCCTAATACAGTTTGAGGAGTTTGTACTAATTGCACGGTATAGGTTTTTACAGTCACATTGTCTTGAGCTGTGACTCTAACAATTGCCGTTCCCGACAAATTATTTGGTTGACTTATTTCTAAGGTAGCATTTGTTTGTGCTTTTGTAGCAGATATTGTTGGAATAGTTGTAGTTCCTGCAGGTAAAGTAAGGGTGTAACTGGTTGTATTTGCATTAAAAGTAGGCGACAGTGTTCCTGCACTTGCCGTTAATGTTGCCAAATTTGCATTATTTGACAAAGCAATTCCTAATGTAATATTATCTATATAAATTTGTTTTGCTTCATTTACTGTAATATCCGGGTCGGTATAAAACACCAATGCAACCACTCTTGATTTATCAATATTTGTATTTTTTCCGGTATAATCATACGTCAATGTTGTAGATGCTCCTGCAGCAACAGATTTTGTAACAATATTTGTACTACCAACATTACCATCTGCATCACGCAAATCAACCCTTATATCAACAGCCTTAGCACTTCTTACACTAAATGTTAAAACAGGATTAGAATTATTAAGCATATCGAGCAAATACCCTGAAGGTAAATTATAAATAAATGTACGATATGCCGTTTTCCCGGCAGCTTGTGATACAAGAATTTCTTGATT
This sequence comes from Bacteroidota bacterium, assembly GCA_029266015.1. Lineage (GTDB taxonomy): Bacteria > Bacteroidota > Bacteroidia > Bacteroidales > UBA1715 > MWCJ01. Next base: position 6,512 of record JAJUFK010000067.1, on the reverse strand, counting down.
TTGAGCTGTTATAGTATAATATGTAGCGCTCGTACCTGTAACCGTAAAATCCGTAGCTAAATTATCATCAAAATTATCACTCCAACTATAAATAGTTTGCGATGGATTTGAATAACTATGAGCAATAGTATATACTTGTTTAGCACCACTTTCGGCTGTTACGGTAATAACAGTATTTTGAGTTGTATTTGTAGCATACACAACTTCAACTAACGCATTTGGATTGTTTGCAACAGCTGTAACTAATGGTATTCGTGCACTCGATAATGTAGCTGTATAATTATATGTGGTACTACTAAAGGCGGGGCTTAATGTACCCGATGAAATAGTTAAGGTTTTTAAGCTGGCATCTGGCGAAGGTGCAGTCGAAAATGTTATCAAATAATCTTGTGTATAAAGTCCATTGGCAGAAATTACGGTAACCTTTGCTGTACCACTAATATTAGTAGCCTGCGTAATAGTTTTAGAAGCATTTACGTTAAGTGTAGTTGCCGAAATAGTTGGCACGGCTGTAGTTCCGGCAGGTAAAATACATACATATTCATATACCGATGTAGATAATGTTGGCGTAAGAATACCTGCAGATGACGTAAGAGTTTTTAATGCTGTACTTGAATTTGCCGATTGATTTTTTGCATTATATGTTGGCGACATTGTTTCCCAATATGTTGCAGTTTCCGGGAATCGGCCAAAACTTACATTAGCTGTTTGTGCTCCAAACGATTTTAAATCAAGTTGTACCAAACCATTTTCAGTAACTTGAGAAAGTACTACATCTTCACCTGCTTGGTTTAAATTAAAATCAAAATGTAATGGTCCTTGTTTAGGATCTCCATCTGCCCAAAACGTTATCCACTGTCCAGGTTGAACTGTAGTTGCAGTAGAATTATTACGTGGAATTCTGTATTTTAACGAATATCCAGCTGAATCACTCACAAATAATCCTCCTAAATCAACAGCTGTAGTACCTGCATTATAAAATTCTATATAATCGGCATAACTTCCGGTTTCATCTTGAACAGTAGACGTATTCCAAGCTAATATTTCATTGATAGTAATTCCTGTTTTTTGCGGTATTGTAATAGTATTGTTATTTACAGCACCGGGGGTTGGTTTTGCTAAATATCTGAAATTAGATGTAACCGAAGGAAAACGTCCATATGAAATATCTTCACCTTGATTTGTGTACGAAACTTGGTCTATAATATAATTGGTAGCTCCTCGTAACTGAACAATTGCAATATCCCCTTTCTCTGCATTGAGTTTAAAATCTACATGATTAGGATTAATTTTAATTTGTTTATCTGCCCATAATATTAAATAACCACCTGCCGGAATTGTAGTTAAAGAAGATTGTCCTTTAGGAATCATATACATATTTAGGTTGGTTAAATCATTTGTCACAAACAAACCTCCAATATCAACAGATGTTGCATTTGTATTATGAATTTCGAACCAATCAGCATATGTTCCTGTTTCTTCTTTTATAGTTGAGGCATTTTTTGCCATAAATTCGGTAATTTTGAGCCCATCAATAAACGTAGCACTTTGAACTGTATTTGAAGCACCAGGCGTAGGAGCAGTAAAAATTATTTTATTTGCATTACCATCAGGATAACAACCATAAGACAAATCAGTAATTTGTGAACCGTAGGTAATATTATCAATAGTCGTTACTGTTCCTGTTGATGATTTTTGAGAAATACAAATTATACCACCATCTTTATTTAATTTGAATGGTAAATATAATACGCCACCATAATTATCGCCATTTGCCCATAAAATTTTGTATCCACCGGCAGGTATTGTCGTTTTTTCAGGACTACCATACGGTATTTTATATTTTGTAGGATTTGCAACATCATCTGATATATATAAACCGGCTAAATCAACAGCACTGGTACCTGCATTATAAATTTCAATCCAATCATTATATTTACCATAATCATTTGCATAAACAGTGGCATTTGAAGCCATTATTTCATTAATTTTCAAATTAGTTACAGTAGGTCGAGCTTCAAAAACAGCTTTAATTGTATATGCTGCAGTTATTGTCAAATAATATTGTTGATCGGTTGAAAGGCTTGTTCCACTGCCATTTTCCCAACGTACAAATCTATAACCATCGGCAGGAATTGCATTCATACGAATTGGTGTATTTGCATACTGCTGTCCTGAATATCCTGCTGTAACAGGTAATCCACATAATGTTACAGAACCTTGACTTGCTGTATAATTTACTGTTAATGTTTGCCACCCTTTGCTACCAAATTGTGAATTTATATGAGAACGAGCTTGATCAATACGAGTTGTTCCCCACGAAATCATTGATGCTGTATTATAAGCAGAATTAACACTTCGTGTCCATTCAGCATCATTATACGTATCGCGTTCTGTTTTTATAGTATTCTCAATATTGTTTGCTATTGTATTCAATCGTGTTGTACTGTAAACTGTATTTATCATATACGCATATCGTTGAATAAACTCATTTTTAAAATCAGCATTATCCATCATTTTTCTAAATAATACCGTAGACCAAGCATAATCGGCAGTGGTTGACATTACTCTTGAAAGATTGTTTGAATAAGCATCTCCCCCCCATAATCCATATCCAAAATCGGTATCATACAATGGAAATCTAAATTTACCGTTTTCTCTGCGTGGACGCCACATTCGTGTATTATTTGCAGGCCAGTCGGTATTTTGACAATATATTTCAGCGATATAATAATTTATCATATTGTCAACATCTACATATTTTGTACGCATTATGTCATAATTAGCTTGAACTGCCAAATTGTTTGCATTCACAAAAGCCATCATTTCTTTGTATCGCACAGTATCACCTTCGTTTGCTTCATATGTTTTTTTATCGGCATCTATCTTCAATAAATCAATATCTCCAACTTCAGCATATGAATGATACCCGGCAAATAAATTTTCATCATATCGTTCACGCATATTTATAAGCCCCCAATACTCGCCATTCAAATACATAACAACCGGTTGATAATCTTGCGTTTCTAAATCTACTTGTCCGCGTAGAATACTTTGAATAATAGCATCACGTGCAAAATTACCCATTTCCCAGTCATTACCGGAATTGCGAAGCATAATTGATTTATACGAACTTAAACCATCAGAACCAAAGAGTTGATACTCCATTGTTCCTGTTTCATATTTATTTCGCATTACAATGTTTAACGATTTTAAATCATAACTTCTCGATACTGCTCCCGAAGTTGAAATACCAACAGAAACACCAAATTTTCGACTTCCGGTAGCATCAAAATATTCAATATGTCCTTTTCGTTCCCAATCTTGATACCAATTGGCTGTTACATAACCATTACTAATACCGTTTGTTCCTTGTATATAAATACCTGTATCTGCACTAAAAAAATTATTAAAATCAGTAGTAATAGATACCACCGGCAATGTAGGTTTTCGCATATTTATAAAATATGTTTGTCCGGCAGTATAACTTGGCAAATAATCGGGATGAAACACTTTTGCCTTAATTACAAAACCATACTCACGTGTACCATCGTAATATCCGGTTGGATATGTTAATGAGCTTGGCCATCCATATTTTTGAATTCCGGTTTTATTTAATCTATTATTACCATATTTTTGAGTTGTTTTTGTTGTTTTTTGTGCTGTAATAGCTCCGGTATAAATTGGGGACGACGCTGTAGGTTCACTACCATCTGTAGTGTATCTAATTACAGCCCCCGGAATAGTTGTAGATAATGTAACCGATTGATTTGATGTGTAAAAACCTCCTTGAATATTAAAGGTAGGTTTAGGTGCTAATCCTTTTACAACAGTTGAAACATTGGAAGCTCCCGGTGTTGGCGCTGTTAACAATGCCCACTCACCTGCTCCGTTCACTGTTCTACCATACGTAAAATCTGTTGCTATTTCCGGGAATTTGATAGAATCTTGAAACAACATAGTATTTGAATACAATACTATACGTTCACCATCAGAACCTAATTTATAGTTGGTATGTCTATTTATATTTTTCCCATCACACCAAATAAGTAAATAGCCTTTGGCAGCAATAGATGTACCTGTAGGTATTTGCCACTTACGAGGTTCATCTTTATCATCGGTTAAATAATACCCACCAATATTTACAATGCTCGTACCAGGATTATATAATTCTATCCAATCCACATATTCTTGAAAGTCAGGATCTTTAATCGTCTTTGTGTTTGACGATTGCACTTCATTAATTTTAATTTGCGAAAAACTTTGTGTAAAAACTACAATTAGCAGAAGCAATACAAGTAACGATTTCTTCATATGCACACTCTCTATTAAAAAATCCCCCATTTTTTATATATTTAACTATTTCTTGACAATTAATTTATACGTAACCCGATATATTTTTATAAAAAAATTAACATTTGTTATAATTTGATAATCAATTAATTTTATTATAAAAAAATGAAAATTCGGGAACATCAAACTTACACAATTTTAACAATTCAATAACATTAAATTGTGCGTTTTTTTTATCAAAATATAAAATTGAGTATTAGCACGCAATTTTAAATATATTATTCAATATTGATAAAATAATACAAATTGTTTGATAAGATAATATGCTATACATAATATGATTTATTATAATTTTACAGAATAAATTAAAACAATAACTCTATGAAATCTATTCTTATTACTTGTGCATTTTGTTTTGTTTACATATGCAATGTATATAGCCAACAATATATTGAACATAAGGGACATGAACATTTTTTTTCAGGTATTAACCTTGCTTGGATGCAATTTGGGAACGATTTAACACAATTTAATCCTGAAACATTTACTGCAATTATGAAAAATGTATCAGATGCCGGTGGAAATTCTGTACGTTGGTGGATACACGTTGATGGCAGAAGCACACCTACATTTGCTAACGACACAGTAATAGGCATAAGCGAACAAGCACTTAATAATTTAGAAACAGCTCTTGATATAGCTGCAGAACACGGCATTGTTATAAGTCTGTGCTTATGGTCATTTGATATGATGCACAAGAAAAAGGATACAGAAACAGATATATATGCAAATAATAGGCTACGAATAAACAGACGATTACTTGAAGACTCTGCGGCAAGTATGGCTTATATAAACTATGCTCTTATACCTATGGTAGAAAAAGTTAAAAGCCATACAGCTATATTGTGTTGGGAAATTTTTAACGAGCCCGAAGGCATGACTTCAATTGCAAATTGGCCACTTATAGAAAAAGTAGATATGAAATATATTCAACGATTTACCAATTGGTGTGCAGGAGCAATACACAGAACCGACCCTCAAGCAAAAGTTTCAAATGGCAGTTGGAATGCTATAGCTACTGCAACTTTACCTAATATATATAGCTCAAAAAACTACTATTCAAATGCCGAATTATTTGATAAAGGAGGTGATACCGATGGGTATCAAGACTTTTATATGCTTCATTATTATGCAGATTATTATGGCGACAAATATTCTCCTTTTCATAACCCTGTGCAATATTGGCAATTAGATAAACCATTATTAATTGGTGAATTTGCAGCTCTTGGAATTATACGTCAACCGGGAAAACCATTTGCTCCTTCATCACAACTTACAACAACACAAGCAATGTCTTATTTAATAGACAACGGTTATGCCGGTGGTTGGGGATGGACCTATACCGGACATGACGGTAACGGAAATTTAAATGACATGAAATATGTATTAGATTCTCTCAAAAAAACATACCCCAATCTCATTACAATTCCTCGAGATCCTAACCACAACTATGCCCCCAAAAATATTGCACGAGTAAAAGATACAATTTTATTCAAAAATTCTAATCCTATTCCCCAATATATAAACCTCAACCAATTTTTTGAAGACGAAAAACAACTGTCATATACAATTAATTCAGATGGACCATCTATAGCAACTATTGTAAACGATTCAATTCTTGCAATTTCTGTATTACCCGATTCTATTGGATTAAGCAAATTTATAATTACCGGTACCGACATTGGAGGGAAAACAGCTCGTTCGCAATGGAACGTAGTTGTTCGTGATTCTATAATTCAATCACCAAATAAATTATTATATGCATATGTTACCGCCTCGAGCGAAGAAGATGCAATCAAACGTATACCTTTATGTAACGACGGTGATAAAACAACCAGATGGTCTAGTATATACAACAATAATGAATGGATTGAATTTGATATGCTTGAACAGCAAACTATTTCTCGCATGAAATTATTTTGGGAAGCAGCGTATGGCGACCAATACGAAATACGTGTGTCAAGTAACAAACAAGATTGGACAACAGTATTCAACATTGGTCAAGGTCAAAAATCGGAGGTAAATATAGTATTTGAACCTATTTCATGTCGTTATATTCAAATTATTTTCAAAAAACGTGCTACAGGTTGGGGATATTCGCTATTTGAAGTTGAAGCATATGAAAACAATGGCATTTCAGAAAATGTACCACCTATTGC
>JAJUFK010000412.1 GCA_029266015.1 Bacteroidota bacterium | reverse complement strand
GTTATTACAAATTTTGTTGTAAATCCTGCTCAACCTACTGTATATTTGAATGATACGGTTTATTTTAATCTTCAAGTATTGCCATTACAGAACTTTGTTGCAAATATTACTTCATCTACATCTGGTTCTGTTTTACAAAAAGTATCAAATACATCGTATAAAGCATTGCAATTAGGAACTCAAAATGTTGTGTTTACCACAACTGATGGTTCTAATATAACTAAAACTATACCTGTAACAGTAGTTTCAAAACCAATTTTAGTATCACAAATTGTTCTTCCTTCTGCACTTACACTTACCGTAGGTCAGGTTAATACTATACCTGCTATTATTTCTCCAAATAATGCTACAAATAAGGGAGTAACATGGGCAATAAGTAATACTTCTATAGCAAGTATAGATCAATACGGAACAATAGAAGCTAAATCTTTAGGAACAGTTACTGTAACAGCAACTGCTATAGATGCAGGTCAAGTTGTTTCTAATAATTGTGTTATAACAATTCAAGGTGTAGATGCCACTGCTGTAACTGTGAATAAAACTGCTCTTACATTAAAAGTAGGAGAAGTATTCACTGCTCTTCAAGCAACAGTATTACCAATAAATGCTACCGACAAAGCTCTTACATGGACCTCATCAAATCCGGGAATTGTTACTGTTGTAAATAATGCGTTATATGCGTTTGCTCCGGGAACAAGTGTTGTAACAATAGCATTAACTTCTAATCCTGCTATTAAAGCAACAGTTTCGGTTACTGTTACTTCTACTGCCGTAGTTGTAGATAAAACTATATTAGCATCAAGAATTAGCTCATATGAAAATACAATTGCTGCTATTATATCTCAAAATTTAGTTGGAAATAATTCCGGACAGTATCCTCAAGTTGCATTAGCAACATTTACAAATATTCTTGATGAGGCTAATTTCTTACTAACAAGTCCTAATGCTACTCAAGAACAAGTAAATCAAATGATTGGTGATTTAGATCTTGAGATGAAAGCATTCCAAGAAAGTAGAATAGATAAAATTCTTATAGCATATATTAATATCAAACGTGAAGTAATACCATGTGTTAAAGGTGAACAAAAACAGTTGTATGTTGAAATTTTACCTACAAATGCATCATTTACCGAAATTAATTATACAAGCGACAATGCATTAATTGCTTCAGTATCTCAAACTGGTTTAATTACAGCAAATAGCGTAGGTGAAACCTATGTGTATGCTCGTTCAAAAGATGGTTCAGGAAAATATGATAGTGTTAAAGTTGTAGTAACTATTCCGTTATTATCTATAAGTTTACCTCAATCTATATCTTTGGTTCAGGGTAACACAGTTAAGTTAGAC
>JAJUFK010000107.1 GCA_029266015.1 Bacteroidota bacterium | reverse complement strand
ATAGGGGAAAATTTTTTATTTATCCGGGCGAAGATGTATATGCAGGTCAAGTAATAGGTGAACATATACGAGACAATGATTTAATTATAAATGTAGGAAAAAGTAAAAAACTCACTAATATGCGGGCTTCAGGAGCTGATGATAAAACAAGCATTGCTCCTCCTATACGTATGTCGCTTGAAGAACATATGGAATACATTAGAAAAGATGAATTTTTGGAAATTACCCCGAAGTCTCTGAGAATAAGAAAAATAATATTAAATGAGCATGATAGAAAACGCGAAAACAATAAAATAGGATAATTTTTATGTATTTGTGTAACACTTTTTTTATTTGATATGTACATTTGTAAAGTAATTGTTTAAATTTACGATATGGAAAAAGCACAATATGAAGAAGAGTTAGTAAAATTGGCTCAGGAAGGTAAATTACAAGAATTACTTGAATTGTCTAACAAACTTGTAGATGAATATCCTTCGTGGCATATTGCATGGCATTATTTGGCTGTGGCATATGGCTTACAAAACGACCACGAACGAGCAATTTCATATTTCATTAAAGTTCTTGAATTGAAACCTCATTCGGTAAAAGCTCTCTATGGTTTAAGTGTTTCTTTTCATGCGCTTAAAATGTATGAAGAAGCAATATCGTGTTTACTCAAACACAAAGAATTACATGGTAGCGAATATAAAATATTATTTGGATTGGGTGTAAATTATACAGAACTCAATATGCTTCCTCAAGCAATTGATGCATTTACTGAAGCTCTTACCTTTGAACCACAGAACGAAGAAACATTGTTTTGTTTGGCTGACTGTTATAGAATGCAAGAAAATTATGCAAAAGCAATAGAATTATACTTACAATCATTAGATATTAATCCTCAAAATATTTTGGTAATTCATAATACCGCTGTTTCTTATAAATATTTGAATAACAATGAAAAAGCAATTGAGTTTTATTTGAAAGTTCTTTCTTTAGATCCTGCATTTTTCCGTTCATTACGAAATTTGGCCGAAATTTATATTGAAATGAATCAACCACAATTAGCAAAACCACTTATACTTAAAGCTCTTGAATTACAACCAAATTCTACCGAAATAAAGGAGTTATACAATAAAATAATGATATAAAAAAAGGCGATGTCATACATCGCCTTTTTTATTTCATATAGTTATAACTTTTATGGCTTTACATATACATGTGCAGCATGTTTTTCTTCCATATATTGGGTAAGTGGTTTCATAGGTTTTGTTACAATTACTCGCCCTGAACGAACAAATTCCAATATGCCAAATGGTTTTAGTTTTTCCAATAATTCTTGAGTTTGTTGTGTTGTTCCGGTTTTTTCTATTACAAAGAATTCGGTATGCATATCAAGTATACGTGCATTGTTTTCACGAATAAATTGCCCCATGTTTACCCCTTGAGAGATAGCAGAAATTGGCATTTTGTATAATGCTACTTCTTGCGAAATCAATTGGTCTTCATCATAGTAAAAAGCTTTGATTACTTCTACCAATTTATCTATTTGGTTTACAACTTTCATTACCATTTCTTTAGTTGATTTTACAACAATGGTAAAACTATGAATACCTTCTATCTGCGATTCAGATACGGTAAGGCTTTCAATATTTATTTTACGACGGGTAAAAACAATGGTAATTTTGTTGAGCAGTCCTATGTGATTTTCAGTAAAAACTGCAATGGTATATAATTGTTTGTCCATAGTATCAATGTTTATAATTATGTTAATCTAATTTAATATCAGCAACTCCTAATCCGGGTTCTATCATAGGAAGTATATTTTCTTTTTTCTCAACTTTTACTTCGAGTATGAAAGGTTCTTCTTTGGCAAACATAGTATCAATTGCTGCTTTTAAATCTTTGCGTTCAGTAACTTTTATGCCATTTATTCCATATCCTTTGGCTATTGTTAAAAAGTCGGGACTTTGTATGTCAACAAATGAATAGCGAGCATCAAAAAATCGTTCTTGCCACTGGCGAACCATACCTAGGAAATTATTGTTAAGGATCACAATTTTAACTCCAATATTGTTAGCGGCTATGGTTCCTAATTCTTGAATAGTCATTTGAAATCCGCCATCGCCTATAAATACTACAGTGTCCTTGTCGGGGCGCGATACTTTGGCTCCCATAGATGCAGGTAATCCAAATCCCATGGTACCTAACCCACCTGATGTAATAATTTCAGAACCTTCTCTAAAATCATAATATCTGCAGGTAGCCATTTGATGCTGTCCTACGTCGGTTACTACTATAGCTTGACCTTTGGTTTTATCCGAAATCATTTTTATAACCTCACCCATTTTAATTTCCCCTTCGGTAGGTTGGGTATCTTTTATTATTATTTTTTGTAATTCAATATCATGTGCTTGTTTAAATTCTTGTAACCATGATTCATGTGAATTTTTGTTAACAACTTTAATTAAAGATTGTAATGCAATTTTTGCATCGGAATGAATAGCAACTTCAGGTCTTATTATTTTCCCAATTTCGGCTTTGTCTACTTCAATATGAATAATACGTGCCTGTTTTGCATATTTTGTTACATTTCCTGTTACGCGATCGTCAAAACGCATTCCTACAGCAATTATAACATCTGCTTCGTTGGTTTTAATATTAGGGGCATAATTACCGTGCATGCCAAGCATACCAACATAATTTGGATGGTCAGAACCAATATCATTTAAACCTAAAATGGTGGTTGCAACCGGAATACCTGTTTTTTCGGCAAATTCTTTAAGTTCTTTTTGTGCACGTGAAATATTTACACCTTGTCCTGCTAAAATTAATGGTTTTTTAGCTTCATTTATCAATTTAGCTGCTTGAATTACACTATTTTCATCAAGTTTTGGATATGGGTAAAATCCTCGCATATACGTACATTTTGTATATGAATATTCAAGCATTTGCAATTGTGCATCTTTGGTAATATCTATTAAAACCGGACCGGGACGACCTGTTTGTGAAAGATAAAACGCTTTGGCAAGAGCATCGGGAATTTCGTCGGCAGATGTTACTTGATAGTTCCATTTAGTAATAGGCATTGTTATACCAATCACATCTATTTCTTGAAACGCATCTGTTCCTAACAGTGGCGAAATAACTTGTGCTGTAATAGCTACTAATGGAGTAGAATCAAGCATAGCATCGGCAATTCCGGTAACCAAATTGGTTGCTCCCGGGCCTGATGTTGCAAAACACACACCTACTTTGCCTGTAGCACGAGCATAGCCTTGTGCTGCATGAACTGCACCTTGTTCGTGGCGAGTAAGGTAGTGTTTTAGTTTGTCGCTGAAATCGTATAATTTATCGTAAATCGGCATAATGGCTCCACCCGGATACCCGAATATGGTATCTACTCCTTCTTCTATTAATATGCGTAATAACGCTTCGGAGCCTGTAATTTGTGTCGTTTGTTTGTTCATATATGTTTAGTATAAATATCGTTAATAATTATATTGAATATTGAGTCTTAAAGAAAAAAGTATGTGCAACAGACTCGTTTCATTATATGTTTTGTTTTCATTGTTTTTGTTTTTCAATAAATTCTCGAATAGTTGCTCCCAATCGAGCAATTCCTTTTTCTATAGTTTGTTCATCAACACATGAGAAATTTAGACGTAATGTACTTACAATTTCTTTCGTGTTTGTATAAAAAGGATCGCCGGGTACAAATGCAACATCTTGTTTTATAGCTTCTTGAAATAATTCCATGGCCGAAATTCCTTGGGGCAATGTTACCCATAAAAACATTCCGCCTTCGGGTAATGTATATTCCACATTCTCAGGAAAATGACGTTTCAAACTTTCTATCATAGCCATACATTGACGACCATATACTGTTTTAATTTTGTTGATATGTTCATTCAAATCGTTGTTGTGCAAGTATTCTACCAATAATTTTTGTGTAAAATAGTTGGTATGTAAATCAGAAGCTTGTTTTGCTATTACTAGTTTTTCCATTATTTCATCAGGAGCAACTATCCAACCAGTTCGAAACGAAGGAACTACTGTTTTAGAAAATGAACCAAGTAAAATTGTTTGTTCAGGTAAATAGTGCATAAATGATGACTGATGTGAGCCTGTGTATCGTAAATCACCATACGGGTCATCTTCTATAAGCATAAGTGGTTTGCCTCGTAATATGTCAGCAATAGCTTGTCTGTTTTGGTCGCTATATGTAATACCTGTAGGATTTTGAAAATTTGGTACGGTATACATTAGTTTGGTATTTCGCAAACTCGATGCTTTTGTTAATTCAATTAAATCCAAACCATCAGATTTCAATGTTACAGGTGAAAATCTCGCTTTATAAATAGAGAATAATTGTATAGCACCTAAATATCCGGGTTTTTCAATGATTACTCGATCTTGTTCGTTTAAAAATGTTTTACCCAGTAAGTCTAAACCTTGTTGTGAACCTGTGGTTATAAGAATATTTTTAGGCTCAATATTTAACCCTTTTTCCGTTTTGTATCGTTCAGAAATATATTCTCTGAGTGGTAAATACCCTTCGGTTGTACTATATTGCAAAGCATCGGCTGCATCGCCTTCAAACACTCTATTTGATGCATCTTTGAGTGCCTCAACCGGAAATAAATCTCGATTGGGTAACCCACCTGCAAACGAAATAATATTAGGAGAAATGGCAACTTTTAAAATTTCGCGAATAAACGATTTGGGTACGTCAGAAATTCTGTCGGCAAACATGCTGTTGGTTTCGAGCACACGCCACGAAAGCAACATAGATTTGTTTACTTTTACATTCATACTTGATGACCATGCAGCCATTTGATCAAGTATTTTTTTGTTTATCGGAACTTTAATTCCCGATGCCCATGTTACAAAAGCATCGAATTTTTTTGACATTCTCATATGTGTATTTTTTTAAAGTCTAAAAGGTCTTAAAAGTCTGAACAGTCTTATTAGTCTAGTTATTTTAGTCTATTATTCGTACCCCACCTAAATCCGCCGACGATACATGTGCCGCATATACTTTGAGTGCTGCACTTACTTCGCGTACACGGTTTGGTTTAAATGCTTTGTTACCTTTTGCAATTTCTGCATTTCTGCGAGCTGTCAATTCATCTGCACTTACTAGTAGTTCAACTTTACGATTTGGTATATCAAACAATATTTTATCTCCATCGTGAACTAAACCTATTGCGCCACCACTTGCTGCTTCGGGCGATACGTGTCCAACCGATAAACCCGATGTGCCGCCTGAGAATCTACCATCGGTAATTAATGCACATTCTTTACCAAGATGCATCGATTTAAGGTATGACGTAGGATACAACATTTCTTGCATACCCGGGCCTCCTTTAGGTCCTTCATATATAATTACTACCACATCGCCCGATTTGATAAATCCTTTTACAATTGCATCTACGGCAGCTTCTTGCGAATGGAATACACGAGCGGTTCCTTCAAAACGGAAAATAGATTCATCAACACCGGCTGTTTTTACAATACAACCATGTTCGGCAATATTTCCAAACAACACTGCCAATCCACCATCTTGTGTATATGCATGTTCTACACTTCGAATACAACCATTGGTGCGGTCGGTATCAAATTCTTTATACATATTTTGTTGTGAACCCATTACCAAATTTGCTTTGTAGCCCGGTGCACTTTTGTATATCTCTGTAGCTTTGGTATCGGCAGTTGGTCGCATGATGTCGTAGGTGTCAAGTGCTTGTTTGAGTGTTAAACCATCAACACGCGAAACCGAAGTGTCAAGTAATCCTTTACGGTCAAGTTCGCCAAGAATTCCAAGAATTCCACCTGCACGGTTTACGTCTTCTATATGGTATTTTTTAGAATTAGGAGCTACTTTGCATAAACAAGGAATTTGACGTGAAAGTTCATCCATATCTTTCATGCTAAACGGCACTTGTGCTTCGTAGGCAATTGCCAACAAGTGTAATACGGTATTGGTAGAGCCTCCCATTGCAATATCAAGTTTCATAGCATTCATAAATGCGCTGCGTGTAGCTATAGAACGAGGCAGTACAGAAGTGTCGCCTTCGTAGTAATATTTCTTTGTGTTTTCTACAATTTTGTGTGCAGCTTGTTCAAATAGTTTGGTACGATTTATATGTGTTGCTACAATAGTTCCATTACCGGGTAATGCTAATCCTATAGCTTCATTAAGACAATTCATAGAATTTGCCGTAAACATTCCCGAACATGACCCACAAGTAGGACATGCATTTTTTTCAACAGCATCTAATTTTGCATCAGACACATCGGCATCAAGCGCCATAACCATAGCGTCAACCAAGTCTAATTTTTCTCCATTTACATCACCTGCTTCCATAGGGCCACCCGAAATAAAAATGGTAGGAATATTCAAGCGCATAGCAGCTATAAGCATTCCCGGAGTGATTTTGTCGCAATTGCTTATACACACTAACGCATCAGCTTTGTGTGCATTACACATAAATTCTACGCTGTCGGCAATTAATTCGCGCGATGGCAATGAATACAACATGCCTGTGTGCCCCATAGCTATTCCGTCGTCTATGGCAATTGTATTGAATTCTGCAGCAAAAAAACCTTGTGCTTCTATTAGCTGCTTAACTTTTTGTCCAATATCATGTAAATGTACGTGCCCGGGAACAAATTGTGTAAATGAGTTAGCAATAGCAATGATTGGTTTGCCTATTTGCTCTTCTTTCATACCGTTGGCACGCCATAAGCTTCGTGCTCCTGCCATAAGTCGACCTTGTGTCGATGACTCGCTTCTAAGTGGAAATCCCATAATTGTAATTTTTAATTTTTAATTATGAATTATAAATTCATATATAAAGTGTTATTTCTTATTTTAAAAGTTTTCAAATGTACATTTTTTTACAAAAAAAAGCACCAAACTCATAAGAGAATGGTGCTTTACATATTTTTTACATATACTTACGTAGTTACACCTTTCTCTGTATTGAAGAAATGACAACCACGACAAGTACTATGTTAAAAATTCTATTCATTTTTTTAATTTCTGTTGAGCAAATATACTGTATATTTTTTCAAAGTCAAGATTTTGGAAAAAAAATCTGTAAAAAAATACATGTACTTTGTGTACGTATACATACCAAACAACTGCATTTGCTAAGCAAAACGATAAATAGAGTTGGTAATTTTTTAGTGTAATTTTCAAAAAATAATTAAAAAAATTTGCTTTCGAAAATTTTGCACTATATATTTGTCCTACTAAAACGATAGGATTTATAGTATAAAATGAAAATACAATGAAAATAACAGTTAACGGCGAAGCCAAACAATATGAACAAGCAGTGGTAACAGTTGCCGATTTGCTTGTATTAGAACAAGTAGCAAGTCCCGAAATGGTGTCGGTACAACGAAATGGTGATTTTGTGGCAACAGAACAGTTTGAAACT
>JAJUFK010000337.1 GCA_029266015.1 Bacteroidota bacterium | reverse complement strand
GCTCGAAATAGAATTATTGTCCTGCAAAGAAGGTTTAAAAACACGGAAAGTATATCCATCATACATATTTAAACCATCTTGGGTTGCAAACCATAAAAAACCTGTGGTGTCTTGCATTATATCATTTACACATATTTGCGAGAGCCCATCAACCATAGACACGTGTTCAAACATAAGAACTTGTCGTTGAGCCCAAACTATAGTTGAGCAAATAAAAATATATGTAATTAAAAATATTTTTTTCATTTCTTTCATTCTTTAAAAATCATGCAAAACACATGTAAAAAATAATTTATTATTCTTAAATTAGAATTTGCATATATGTTTTCACACTTGTGGTTTTCATAGTTTAACTGTAATCATCGGCTAATATACGTTATTTTTTTTAAAAGCAATTAGTATCATACAATTTTTATTTATAAAGTTTTTATCTCTTACTGTTTTCATAAAAAATGTTCAAAAAAACATTGTATTTTATATTCTCAAATTAATATTATATATACTTTTGTTTATATAAAAACAATACATATGAGCGACGACAAAAAAGTTATTTTTTCGATGGTTAAGGTAAGTAAAACCTTTCCACCCCAAAAACAAGTTTTAAAAGATATATATTTATCATTTTTTTACGGTGCCAAAATCGGCATTATCGGTCTCAATGGTTCGGGAAAATCTACGCTTTTAAAAATTATTGCAGGTATTGAAAAGAATTACCAAGGTGAAGTTGTTTTTTCAAAAGGATATAGCGTTGGATATTTGGCCCAGGAACCCGAATTGGACAATACCAAAACGGTAAAAGAAATTGTGCAAGAAGGAATGCAAGAATTAGTTGATTTGCTCAAAGAATACGAAGACATAAATCTGAAATTTATGGAACCCATGAGCGACGATGAGATGACAAAACTTATTGAACGCCAAGGAGAATTAACCGAATTACTCGACCAAAAAGGTGCATGGGAACTTGACAATAAACTTGAACGAGCAATGGATGCGTTGCGCTGCCCCGATGGCGATGAATCTGTTGCACACTTATCCGGTGGTGAACGAAGACGAGTAGCATTATGCAGACTATTGTTACAAGAACCCGATGTACTGTTGCTCGACGAGCCAACCAACCACCTTGATGCAGAATCAATTCAATGGCTTGAACAACACTTACAACAATATAAAGGTACGGTAATAGCAATCACTCACGACCGCTATTTCTTAGACAATGTAGCAGGCTGGATTTTGGAACTCGACCGTGGCGAAGGTATTCCATGGAAAGGAAATTACACATCTTGGCTTGACCAAAAAACTAAACTGATGGCTCAGGAAGAAAAACAAGCCAGCAAACGTCGTAAAACCCTGGAACGCGAGCTTGAATGGGTACGAATGTCACCAAAAGCTCGTACTACAAAATCAAAAGCACGCCTCTCTGCATATGATAAAATGCTTAACGAAGATACAAAAGAAACAATAGAAAAACTTGAAATTTTCATACCTGCCGGTCCTCGTTTAGGTGATAAGGTAATAGAAGCAAAAGATGTATCCAAAGCTTTTGGTGATAAAATTTTATTTGAGAATCTCAACTTTAGTCTTCCACCTGCAGGTATAGTTGGTGTAATTGGACCAAATGGTGCCGGCAAAACAACTCTGTTCCGCATGATTATGGGGCAAATGTCTCCCGATTCAGGTACATTTGTGGTTGGCGATACCGTAAAAGTTGCTTATGTAGATCAAGCACATGAAGAAATTGACCCTAACAAATCAGTTTTTGAAGTAATTACCGGAGGTAATGAAAACATGGAATTCAACGGTAAATTATTCAATTCACGTGCATATGTTGGGCGATTTAACTTCAGCGGTGCTGACCAAGAAAAAAAATGTGGCGTACTTTCGGGTGGAGAACGCAATCGTTTACACTTAGCTATGACTCTAAAAGCCGAAGCAAACGTGCTTCTTCTCGATGAGCCTACCAATGATATAGATGTAAACACACTCCGCGCACTAGAAGAAGGTTTAGAAAACTTCCCCGGATGTGCTGTAGTTATATCACACGACCGATGGTTTCTCGACCGAATTGCCACACACATACTCGCATTCGAAGGCGATTCGCAAGTAGTATTTTTCGAAGGTAGCTATTCCGATTACGAAGAAAATCGTAGAAAACGATTAGGTAACGAAGGTCCAAAACGTATTAAATATAAAAAACTTGTAAAATAATAATAGTATGGGAATTTTTGGTATAATTCAAATTATTTGTGCGGTATGGGTTATTATAGAGGTATATAAACGCACCGATAAAACAAATGAACAAAAAATTATATGGATTGTAGCGGCTGTTATTCTTGGAATTGCAACAGCTATTGTATATTATATTTTAGAAAAAAAAGATAAACAAATATAACATGGCACGATTACTCCCTATTCTCGCTATTGCAGCAGCTATCTATGTGTTATATCAAATATGGATAGTAGAAAAAAACAATAAATCTAAAGAAGAAAAACTTTTGTGGACGTTGCTTGCCCTC
>JAJUFK010000314.1 GCA_029266015.1 Bacteroidota bacterium | reverse complement strand
CACGCCGGCGGCACCTTCACGTTCACGAAGGACGGCGTCGCCCAGAGGATCGCGAGGTGGGACGGTTCGCACTGGTCGCCCCTCGGCTCGGGGCTGTCCCACTCGGTCGCTGCCCTGGCGGTGTACGACGACGGCCGCGGGCCGGCGCTCTACGCCGGCGGGCAGTTCACGCACGCGGGCGGCGGGGCGGCGAGGCAATTGGAATAAATACCGACGAAAAAAAATCTTTTGTATCGTTAGAAGTTGCCCATATTCTATTCCAAGCAGAATTTGGATATTCAGGCGTTTGTTCAACTGAATAACTCCATTGAATATTTCCATCAGGAATGCGAGCATACGAAAAATCATCAGTAATTTTTTCATTCAATTCAATACTATCAACCATTACTGTATCAGGATTATACAACATACATAATGAATGAGTAAATTTTGTAATGCCCACGTCTTTAGCAAAAATGATAGCATGTGAATATGGTGCTATAAATTTAGTGTTTTTAATTTTACATTTTTCTAAAACATTCTGATTTATACATTTCGTAATAGTATCAGTAACAATAAACCAATTGTATAATGAAATAACTGTATCAGTAGCATTATATATTTCTATCCAATTCGTTGTAATTTCATTTATAAAAATTCCTTCGCGCTGAAAAGGGGTATAAAATTCCAACACTAAACTATCAGTAGATTCGGGTTTATCTGCATTACCACCAGATTGATAATAAAAACTAAGAGCTATAGAATCTTGAATTGTATAATTGTACCATTGTTGTTCAAAAGTGTATGTGCCAAGTATATATTGAAAATTTTCATCAAAAATTGAATCTATTACAGGAATATAATCATTTACAACTTTATGATATATAGTATCTCCTGCAGCAAACAAAAAGCCTTTAGAAACAGATTCAAATGTATTATTACATGATTGATATACATAATAATCATTTGTAAGCAACTGAAATCCATTGTTTTTTATATATAATTTATCACTTTTGTAATACTTTTTATATGATTTAAGATTAATTGGTTGTGAAGTTACAATATCTGCAACAGAGGGTATAGAAGATAGATTTGAATACAATTTTCCTTTATTATCGAGGCCATCAAGAGAGAGAACACCAATAGTAATTGTATTTTTACCAAATGAATTATTTACTAATCCATAGGAATCTGCCCAATAATCAGAAGAAAGCACATAAGAATTCTTTGCAAAATCATCAAAAAAAGGTAATTCAACCAATGTTTTTTTTGTATTTGTTTGCAATGATTTTAATTGTGAAGATTGAGGTAATTCAAAAAAAGAGATATATTCTGATTGTGAATAAGCAGAATACGAAATTAAAAAAATTAAAAATAAGCAAAATTTACATATTGATTTCATATACCTACTCTCCTTTATTCAACCACACATCTACTATTTGTCCTGTCATAATTTTAGCATTTTGATTATACGCAGGTGATTGTTTCCAAACTTTTGCCATTAAAGAATCTTGATATGAAGCATATACTTCTTGAGAAAACATACAATTAACAATAACACCTTTTACAGTGGCAGAATCTAAGACTTCTTTATATGAATATCCAATAAAATTAGGTATATCAATAAGTTCGGTACTTCCTCCTTTACCAACAACTAAATCAACCTTACTACCTTTAGGAATTTTAGCTCCGGTTGGGATTACTCTATTACCATAGCGTTGTTCAAACACATAATTATCTGCAAAATCCGGTTTATATATTATATTTCCTACATATAATCCTGCACTTTCGAGCACTTGAGTGGCTTGACGCAGTGAAACATTAGACGCATTAGGCATTTTGACTAAAATAGGAGTATGAGAATTAATAGAAACATAAATAGTTCTATATTCCTTCACATGAGAATTTGCAGCAGGTTTATGATTTACTATAGCTCCCGGTTTTATTTCTTTTGAATACACAGTATCTATTATAACCAACTGTAAATTATGTTCTTTTGCAACAATTTGAGCTGCATCAAAATCTAAATTTGAAAAATCAGGAACTGTAATATATTCACCATGATTAGTGTATGAAGATAACCATGTTTTAAAAACAATAAAACCAATTATTGTAACACCAAATATTATCCCTATGTTTATATATAAAACTTTAGAGATGAAAAATGTAAAATATTTTTTCATATCAACTTTTGTAAACGCAGGAACAAAGATATAATTATATGTGAAAAGAAAAAAATAAAAAAGAGGTAAGGAAGTAGGTTACGGGCAACCTGAGAAGAAGAAACTAATACAACCTACCTTACCTTAAACCTCAAACACCACATAACCAATCATGAAAAAGCCGCAACACCATGAAAAAAAGAGAAGACCAGGTTGCCCGTGTATTGTAATTACATAATAATTTTTTATTATGTAGATATATCAATGAACTAAAGTATAAATTAATCTAAATTACAATTATCTGAATCAAGTTATAAATAATAAATAAATTCCGAAATATGTTACGATTAATTTTTACAAATGTAAAAAACTTAATGTAACCTTTACAAATTTTTAATACTTATTTTTAGTAGGTATTAATAACCATTTTTGTAAGTATTTGAATTTTAAAGAGTTACAATATTATTTTTTATTGCAAATAATACTAATTTTATAGAATTTGAAGATTTTGTTTTTTCTAATAAATTAGCTCTATGGCGCTCTACAGTACGTTGACTAATAAAGAGTTTCTCTGATATTTCAAAATTTGAAGCACCTTTACAAATTAGTTGTAGAACTTCTTTTTCTCTTGCAGTTAAATGAACATATTCTGCTTCATCTTTATTTTTAATTATTTTCATTAACAACTGTTGTGAGAAATAAGAATCACCTTTTAATATT
>JAJUFK010000166.1 GCA_029266015.1 Bacteroidota bacterium | reverse complement strand
AAGGTAGTGGAATGATAGGAGAGGCAGGTATTTCAATGCGTTTGTTTAGAGCTATAGCAAAAGAATCTATTAATGTAATTCTTATTACACAAGGTTCATCGGAACATTCTATTACTTTTGCTGTGTTACCTAAAGACGCTTTGCGTTCTGTAGAATTACTCAAGCAAGAATTTGAGTTGGAAATAAAAACGAATCTAATTGACGATATTAAAGCAGAACATAATTTGGCAATAGTATCAGCTGTAGGTGAAAATATGAAAAATATCCCGGGGGTTTCAGGTAAATTTTTCAATGCTCTTGGCATAAATGGTATTAACGTACATGCTATTGCGCAAGGAGCAAGTGAGTTAAATATTTCGGCTGTAATTAATGGAAATGATACGCATAAAGCATTAAATGCGCTGCATGAATCGTTTTTCTTGTCCAATACTAAAACTATTAATGTATTTGTGGTAGGTACAGGAGTAATTGGCGGTGAATTGCTTAAGCAAATAGAAGCTCAACATTCAACATTAGTTTTACAAAATAATATTGATGTTAAAGTTGTAGGAATTTCAAATATAGACGGATATATAATAGATGAAGAAGGAATAGATTTGCAAAATTGGGAGCATGATTTAAAAAATGCCGGAAAAAAACCGAATATAGATGCATTTGTAAATGAAATGAAAGCTCTTAATTTAAGAAACAGTGTTTTTGTTGATAATACTGCAAGTTATGATGTTGCCGATAAGTATGAAGAAATTCTTGAAAAAAGTATTTCGGTAGTTACGCCAAACAAAGTTGCAAATGCTAGTGATTATTCACGATATGTTACTATACATAAACTTGCTGCCGAAACCGGAGCTCGTTTTTATTATGAAACTAACGTAGGTGCAGGTTTACCGGTAATAAATACATTAAAAGATTTAATTAAAAGCGGTGATGAAATTATAAAAATTGAAGCAATTTTATCGGGCTCACTTAATTTTATATTTAGTAATTGTTCATCACAAAAAGACTTTTTGTCAACTGTGAAATTGGCTCGCGAAAAAGGATATACAGAACCCGATCCTAAAATAGATTTGTCGGGTAAAGATGTGGCTCGTAAAATTTTGATTTTGTCTCGTGAAATCGGATGTACATTTAATTTAGAAGATGTTGAGGTTGAAAATTGTTTAAGCCCTCAAAGTCAAGCAACTACCACAGTTGATGAATTGTGGAAGACATTAGAAGCATATGATAATGAATTGTATGCAAAAAAAATACAAGAGGCAGAGGCCGCAGGTAAACGTATTAAATATATAGCAAGTTATGAAAATGGTAAAGCAAAAACGAAAATTACCATGATAGATTCATCGCATCCTTTTTATAATGTTATGGGAAGCGACAATATAATTTCGTTTACTACTGCTCGTTACAGAACACAACCTCTTATAGTGATAGGGCCCGGCGCCGGTGCTGCTGTTACTGCTGCAGGAGTATTTGCAGATATTATACGAATAGGTAACTTTTAATGTGCTATATGCGGATTGTTGCATTAGTTTGTGCAGTATTGATTGTAACAAGTGGATGTAAACATTCGCAACAATTTGTGTCTTCTGTGTCTTTGGTATCGCACAAGTGGATTGAACACACAGTGTGGAAATTATCATATAATCATAGAGAATGGGGAAATCGTACGTTTGAAGTATTTTTTGGTGATAATGGTAGGTTAGTATGTTTTAATCTGTATGATACTACTCCATATAATGATGAATGGGAATTACATGACGATAAAATAATCTTGTACTTTAACAATCGTGATGCTGTGTATGAAGCTGTAGTGTTTGATGATGAGGTTTTAGTTGGTACTGCTCACAGCTATATAGGAGGCACGTGGAATTGGATAGCACAGCGATATAAATAATAATTGATTACAAAGATTATAGGATATTTGTAATAAAAAAGGTGTTTGATTAACTTAATCAAACACCTTTTTTTTATTATCAAATATATTCTATTATGCTGTAATTTGTTTTTTTTCTATATGTTTCAAAACAAGTGCTAATAATGCACATACCAATAAACATGAACCTGCTATAATAAAAGAGGTAGTATGTGTTCCTGTTTTTGCTACAATGGTTTGTGATAATCGACTGAAAATAAATCCTCCTAATCCCCATGCCGACATTAAAACACCATAGTTTACACCAAAATTTTTCATACCCCAAAAGCTTTTGGTAAATGATGGAAACAATGAAAGATTGGTGCCGTAATTGAATCCTATAAACGTGGCAAGTAACACTATAAGTAAAGCCTCGGTGTTTCCGCCTATAACCAACATTGATGCAAACATGAGGCTTGCTTGAAATAAAATTATAATTAATAATGTAAGTACTCTTCCAATTTTATCTGATACCAGACCGGCAATAATTCGTCCCGATGCGTTACCTATAGCCATAATTGCAACTGCAACAAAAGCTGCTTCGCCCATACTTTTTTTAGCCATGCCCGATATGCTTCCTATTACCATTAATCCTGCTCCCGAAGCTATAAAGAAAATAACCCAAATAAGATAAAATGAAGGTGTTTTAAGTATTTCTTTAACGGTAAAATCTTTGCTTGCAATTGGTTTTGTTGTTTGAGTATTTGTATTGGATTTATCATGAGCTATATAACCTGCAGGTGGATTTTGAAGGAGTAATGCTGCTCCGCAAACAACCAGTATAAATAGTATTGCAAATATAAGCATGGCATGTTGTAACCCAAAATTATTTACCAAATATGTAGCTAATGGAGCTATGTAAACCGGAGCTAATCCAAAGCCCGATACTACTATACCTGCTACAACTCCTGTTTTAGAAGATGGAAACCATTTTAATGCAGGTGGTGTTGCAGCCGAATATCCAAACCCGATTCCCATACCTGCCAATACTCCAAAACCTAATACCCACAATGCATAACTTGTGGTTGATGATAATATAAAAAATCCTATTCCTACCAATACTCCTCCTATAAGAGCAGTAACACGTGGACCATATTTATCTTGTATTTTGCCGGCCAATATCATTGAAAAAGCAAAAACTAAAATACATACTGCATACGGGTCATTTAATGCTGCTTTTGACCATGTAAAAGCACCATCGCCTCCTGTATCAATTGATTTTGATATACTGTCTTTAAATATACTCCAAGAGTATAAAATGCCTAATGCAAGATTAATGGCTACTCCTGCAAAAACCACTAACCATCCTTTGTTTTTTGTTGTTTCTGTTGTCATATTACTGTTTTTATGTTTTGCTGCAATATTATACTTTTTTTTGTTTTTATAGGTGTAAATGTGATGTATATCACATATATCATTGTTAGTATGCGTCTAAATTCCTTTTAAACTCAAAAAATGAATTATTCATATGTAATTTTAAATGTATCTCCGTAAACTTTAATTTCTATAGTACTTTGGAGTAAAAAATTACCTTCTTTTCGTAGTTTATCCAAAGCGGTTACTCTATCAACCGATTTTCTCCATTCTTTTCGAGTATCAGCATTATGAGCATGTTTTACAATAGATTTACGTATATCAATAAATGTTTCTAACCATATATATTCATGTATTCCTTCTAATGGATAACCACCGCATTTAGTATTTGTTTTGTATATAATAACAGAAAGCCCATCGGGGTCGTCACCTTCGCCATGTTGAATGATAGCGTCGTAAATATTGAGTAATGATAATGGATATTTTAATCCTAATTGTTTTGCTATACGAACAGCAGGAATATAATATAGTGAATCGGCAATTATATCTTGACAGTGTATAAAAACAGAATCTTTACATGCTTGTTTCCATGTTTTAGGTAAATTTTCTAAACCTTTAATAGAATTATTTTCATGTAGTGAATATTCTCTTATTGTGGGAATGAAGTACGCAAGATTATTGGTGGGAACAGAATCGGTATATAATTCTATAAGTTGTAACATATCGCCGGTAGCAGTTGTAAAACCGGCTTTCCCTGCGGTATAACCTCTTCCATCGTTTAAGTATTCTATATAATCATATTGTATTATTGGTGTGCTGTTTTCAAAACATGAAATTATTTTTTCTGCAATAATTTTGTGAGCTTTATCAAAGGGAATTAAATTGTCTTCAATTGGTTCAGGGCCTTTTTTTACACAGTATGTGCATACACATACTGTGATAATAAATACAAGTATATTTCGTAAAATAACTATACGTGAAGAAAAATGTTTAATGAACATACTTTGTAAGTATTCATAAAAAAGGCTGCTCTCTATACAGAAAACAGCCTTTTTATAGATAAGCAATTATGCTTTTTCAATATATTGTGTAATCCAATCACCTACGTCACTGGTAGATTTTGCATGTTCTTTCGATATATCTTCGGTTACAACATTTGCTTCTAATGAGGCTGCTACTGCTTTACGAATCAAAGCACCTTCTTGCATCATGCCAAATGCGTATTCAAACATCATAGCTGCCGAAAGTATAGTTGCCACCGGGTTTGCTATATTTTTACCTGCTGCTTGTGGATATGAACCGTGAATTGGCTCAAATACGCTGGTATGGATACCGATAGAAGCTGATGGCAACAATCCCATAGAACCTGTGATAACAGAAGCTTCGTCGGTTAAAATATCGCCAAACATATTTTCGGTTACCATAACGTCGAAATTTTTTGGCCATTGAATAATTTGCATTGCGGCATTGTCAACAAACATAAACTGTGTTTCAACTTCGGGATACTTCGGAGCCATTTCTTGACCAATTTGACGCCACAATCGAGATGTTTCCAATACATTTGCTTTGTCTACTATAGTAAGTTTTTTGTTGCGTTTCATTGCATATTCATAGCCCAATTTTAAAATACGTTCTACTTCTTCGCGAGTATACACACAATTGTCGAATGCTGTATTACCATCGTCTTTTCTTCCTTTTTCGCCAAAATAAATACCACCTGTGAGTTCGCGAATGCACATAAAGTTAGCACCTTCTACCAATTCTTTTTTTAATGGTGATTTATGTAATAGAGAATCAAATGTTTCTACCGGACGAATGTTTGCATATAATCCTAATTGTTTACGCATACGTAACAAACCTTGCTCTGGACGAACTTTAGCTGTAGGGTCGTTATCAAATTTTGGGTGACCAATAGCGCCAAACAATACAGCATCGGCATTCATACAAATTGTATGAGTTAATTCCGGATATGGGTCTCCTACTTCGTCTATTGCACATGCTCCGGTAATAGCTTCGGTATATGTAAATTCATGACCAAATTTTTTTTCAATTGCTTTTGTTACTTTGAGAGCTTCTCTTATAACTTCCGGACCTATACCATCGCCGGCTAATACTGCTATGTTTTTTTTCATTTGAAGTTAGTTTTATAAGTATATTAGTATAAAACCTTACTATTTAAAGGTATCTATAGAATTAGTAATTATTGTGGCAAATTTCGATTTTTTTTTTAATTACAAAAATTATTTTTAGTTTAAATTGAAGGTTATCATGATATAAATTGATATTCAGTGTAAAAAAGAACATATTTACATACATCTTTTATACACCTTTTTACAATTATTTTCTACATACATTTGGAAATGTTATTTTTTTTTTTTTTCTT
>JAJUFK010000162.1 GCA_029266015.1 Bacteroidota bacterium | reverse complement strand
GCTTACCGATGCGCCTAATGTGTAAAATGGAGTGTGTTCTGAAAAAATAAGAGATGAACTATCAGAAATTCTAAAAGCATAGAGTATTACATCGCTTCCGGGTGCAGAACATTGTAAGAAAGGCATTCCAAGACTTATAGCAGTTACAATAGCCGACAACAATAAATATAAAGACTGAATTCGTTGAATCATATGAGTACAAATTATTGATTATTCATACAATGTTGTTTGTTTAAAATATCTAAAAGTTTTTGCGAAAATACTGTATTATTTTGAGCTGTATATCGTTTTTTTGTAAAAACTTGTGCAAGGTTATCCAGGTTGTTTTCTGCAACAAATTTTTTGGACTCTTCAAGGTTTTCTTTTTCGGCATACCATTGTTCTATTGTTGTGTTGTTTGGGCAGGTATATGTTTGATTGTGTATTACAGCTTCTACAGGTAATCTGTGTGTTAATGGCGGTTGTTCGTCGGGGTATCCTATTACAACCGTAGTTACCGGTACTACAAGTTTGGGTAATTGTAGTATGTCAATTATTTGCTGGGTATTGTAATTAGTAGTACCTAAATAGCATATGCCCAATCCGATTGATTCAGCGGCAATACATGCATTTTGTGCAGCTATTACAGCATCTATCGTGGCAGTATAAAAACTAAGAAAATTATCATAATAAGGTTCTGCGTTTCTGAGTGTACACCATTGAGTAAAGCGATGCAAATCGGCACAAAATGTAAGAATTACAGGGGCCTGTTTTACCATAGCTTGATTAAAATGAGCTTGTTCACATAATTGTTGTTTTATAGTAGCATCTGTGGTTACAATTATTGAATATAGCTGCATATTCCCTGTATTTGATGCTCTAATAGCAGCAAGTAAAATTTGTTGTATTACCTCATTTGGTATAGGTGTGTCTTTGAATTTTCGAATAGTTTTGTGTAAAAACAGTGCTTCCATAGAGTATTATTTTATGGTAACAAAAATAATAAATTATGTTAAAGCTTAAGGGTAAGAGGGGCAAAATTATAATGATTGTATAGTAAAAAAAAATGCCTCTAAGATTTGTCTTAGAGGCATTTGTAAATATGTATAATAAACTTATTTTGTTTTGATAGCACCTTCTGCAATTAAATATTCTGCAATTTGAACTGCATTAAGAGCTGCTCCTTTTCTAATTTGATCGCTTACACACCAAAAGGTAATTCCATTAGGATTTGTTAAATCTTTACGAATACGACCAACATATACATCGTCTTTGCCAGCTAAATACAATGGCATTGGATATTCTTTGTTGGCAGGGTTATCAATTACTGTGATTCCTTTTGTTTTTTCGCATTCTGCTCTAAACGCTTCGGGAGTAACCGGTGTAACTGTTTCTGCCCATATAGATTCGCTGTGAGCTCGCATGGTTGGTACACGAACAGTAGTAGCACTTACTTGAATGTCTGAATGCATAATTTTACGAGTTTCATTATACATTTTCATTTCTTCTTTAGTGTATCC
This sequence comes from Bacteroidota bacterium, assembly GCA_029266015.1. GTDB lineage: Bacteria > Bacteroidota > Bacteroidia > Bacteroidales > UBA1715 > MWCJ01. Next base: position 4,415 of record JAJUFK010000162.1, on the reverse strand, counting down.
GTTATCGGTAAATACGTCAATATGGGGTATTACATTGAATAAAATTTGATGAGCAAATTTTTCTACTTTCAAAGGATTTCCTTTAGCGTAATCTTGAACTTGTTGTTCCAGTTCGGCCATACCCATAGCACCGGCACCGCTGGTAGATTGGTATGATGAAACATGTACTCGTGTAATATGCGAAAGATTTTCTAATGCTTTTAACGCAACTACCATTTGAATAGTTGTACAGTTTGGATTTGCTATAATATTGCGAGGTGCATTTTTAGCATCTGCAGCATTTACTTCAGGAACTACTAACGGTACATCGTCGTCCATTCTAAAGGCACTTGAGTTGTCTATCATTATGGCACCGTATTTTGTAATAGTTTCTGCATATTCTTTTGATGTACTTGCACCTGCCGAAGCTAATGCAATAGTAATATCTTTAAAATCGTCGTTATGTTTTAGTTCTTTTACGGTAAGTGTTTTGCCCTTGAACGTATAGGTGCTTCCTGCACTACGTGCCGAACCAAATAATACTAATTCTTCCATAGGAAGATTTCTTTCTTCGAGAATTTTTAAAAATTCTTGGCCAACTGCTCCGCTGACACCAACAATTGCAATTTTCATAGATGTAATAATTTATTGTAAAATGTATTAATGTTTCACTTTTTTTGATGGTTATACACGTTTATTTGTGTTGTTTTGTTATTTTTACTCCATCAAAGTCGCAACAAAAATATATGTTACAATTATGAAATGCAACCTTTTATTTGCTATCCTATGTATTTTCATGTTTTTTTCTGCGTATGGTCAGAAAATTGAAAATTTTTCGAATGCTAAACTCCCTACATCATATTCTACAGGTAAATTTGTAGGAACCGACAGTATTGTATGGAATTATGTAAATGCTCGCGGAGGACAAACTACTACTGCAAATGCAAATGCAGCTATAAGTTTAAATAAAGCAGCAAATGCGTGTTTATTTTCTGATACGTTGCGCTACGGATTGCAATCTATAGCATTTCAATATGAGCAAGAACTTACAACAAGTTGTAATGCAAGTGTTTGGGTAAATGACAGTTGTATAGCTTTGCTTACTACTGCCGGAGAAGCTGATGTTACCAAGTATGTGTGTATTGAACATTTGTCATTTACAGGAAATGTTGTAATTACAATAAAGCAAAATGTAGCAAATGCAGGACAAATAACGATAGATGATATAGCGTTGGTGTTTGCTGAAAAACCGTTAATTCCTTTTACTATTACATCAATAGAGCACAATTCTCAATCAACTCATATTGTTTTTTCACATTCTCTTTCATCGGTACATGTGTCAATGGAGCCACACAATCAAATACTTGCATTAAATACTATTGATTCTGTTCTTACCATAACATATAATCAGCAATTGTGTGGAGTGTATACAATAGTACTTTCGCAAATGTATGACTCTGTAGGAAGGTCATGTAGCGATACTATATTTATGGTAGAGTTTGAGCATGTTCCTCAGGTTCATGATATACGTATAACCGAAATTATGGCTGACCCTTCGCCATCAGTATCATTACCAGAGTATGAATATATTGAACTGTTTAATGCCTCAGAGTGTGATATAAATCTTGTATATCTATCGCTTGCAGTTGGAAAAGAATTATATGCGTTACCACATTGTATTGTAAAATCAGGATCCTATGTATTGTTAGTTTCGCAAAAAGCTAAATACTTGTATGGCGATACTGTTACGGTATGTGCCATGTCGTCGTTCCCTGCTTTGCTCAATAGTGGAGAAACAATTGCTCTTGTGCAAGCTCATACTGTAATTTTATCGGTTACGTATAATGATAGCTGGTATGGTTCAAAAATAAAAAAAGATGGAGGCTGGTCTTTGGAAAAAATAGATATAACCAATATGAGTGAAACACAAGGTAACTGGTGTGCAGCAAATAATTTTAGGGGAGGAACTCCGGGATATTCCAATTCTGTTTCTGCTGTGAATATTGATACTCAAAACCCAAAAATATTGTATATGGCTTTGCTTAATGATACAACTATATTGTGTAAAACCGTTGAGAATTGTAATCCTGATATTGTGTTACAATCATTGGAATGTAGTGATGATATTCAAATATATTCTTGTAAATCTGTGAATAATAATTTACAGGAATTTATATTGTATTCAAATAAACCATTTCATAAACAGAATGTTTATACTTGCGTTGTTACTGATAATTTATGTGATTTTGCAGGGAATTGTGCAGACCCACATCAATTTGAATTGGCATTATATGATACAGTATGTAATAGAAATGAAATACTAATTACAGAATTCTTACATAATCCTATACCGGGTAGGAATGATTTTGTAGAACTGTATAATAATTCTAATAAGTTTATAAATTTATCACATATTATAATTGCTAATAGAGATAGTGTAAGAAACGATGTTGGTTCTTATTGTATAGTCACACAAAATCCGATTGTGTTTTTACCTCATACTTATACTGTACTTTCGGTAGATGCTATGTATTATTCAACTGTAAGTAAATGCCAATCACAATCATTGTTTATACACATGCCAACCATGCCAAGTTTTAATGATGCACAGGGTACTATTATTGTTCAAAATATATGGGGTATGGTTATAGATTCTGTAACATATTCAGAAACATGGCATTCTAAAACCTTACGGTCGGCAGAAGGAATTTCATTAGAAAGGCTTGATTATACCAAACCGGCGTATCTTGCTACAAATTGGCAATCGGCTTCAACTCTAAGTGGCGGAATGACGCCCGGGTGCGAAAATTCACAATTTGTTGGAAACGAATCAACATCTTTTTCAGCAGAACATACATGTATAACTCCCAACAATGATGGTGATAACGATGTGTTGCGAATAGCATATACTTCCAATGGAAAAGATAAAACAGTGCAATTATATGTTTTTTCATTTGACGGTATGTTGGTGCAACATACTATTAATAATCAGTTGTTAGCAAATTCGGGCATTATTGTGTGGGATGCTACAAATGCCGCTTCAGAAATTGTTCCTCCCGGAGTTTATATTCTCTTGATTGAAGTTTTAGAACAAGGAACTCGAGTTTTTGCGAAAAAAATGAGTTGCACGGTATTATATTAATTGAAAATACTATCTTTATATTACATTTGTATATGTTTTTTTTAATTGTCTGTTTTGGTTTGTCAAAATCTAACAGTATATTTGATTTTATAAATCATTGAATGAATACTATGTTTCGTAAAAATGTGCTTGTTTTTGTTGTGTGTTTGTGTTTGTCCTATAATGGCTTTGCACAAGATGCTCTTAAGAAAGCAGATATGGCATTTGCTGCTAACGAATATAGTTTTGCCATTACTTATTATAAAAGTGTATTTAGTAAAATAGATAACGATAATCAAACAAAAGCTCGAATAGCATATAATATAGGATTATGTAATAAACGTATTTCAAAACCACTCGAAGCTCAATTATGGTTTGAAAAGGCTATAGAATTAAAACATCAAGATCCGGCGTTATTTCTGCATTATGCTGATGTATTGCGCATGAACGAACAATTTGATAAAGCAATAGAATATTATAATCAATACAAATTATTAGTACCACGTGATGTGCTTGCCGATAAGGGAATAGAGTCATGTAAAATGGCAAAACAGTGGTTAAAAGATCCAACAGAATACATAATTACAAACCTTACCTATCTCAATTCAGAGTTTATTGATTATAGTCCTAACTATGTATGGGACGGAAATAAAAGTAGTATCTATTTTTCGTCGTCACGTGCCAATGCAATGGGCGACAAAACGCATGGAGGCAGTGGGCAGAGTTTTGCCGATATTTTTGTGTCACATGAAGATGCTAAAGGAGCATGGAGTTTTCCCGTTCCTCTGAATGATGCAATTAATTCAGAACATGAAGAAGGAACACCAAGTTATTCGTTGGCTACTAAATCAATGTTTTTTACTCGTTGTACATATCAAGAAAATGCTGCAAGTGTGTGCAAAATAATGGAGTCTAAACAAGTAGATAAAACATGGATAAAAGCAGAAACTGTTCATGTAAGCGATATTAAAAAAGATACTTCCGATTATGTTCACCCGGCTATATCAAAAAATGGATTAGCTTTATATTTTTCTTCAAATCGTCCCGGTGGATATGGTGGATATGATATATGGGTGTGTAATCGATTATCGGTTCAAGAACCATGGGGTAAACCAAAAAATGCAGGAAATGTTGTAAACACAGCCGGTGATGAGTTGTTCCCGTATCTTAGAAATGATAGTATCTTGTATTTTTCTTCAAACGGACATGTAGGAATGGGAGGTCTTGATATATTTAGATTGAATCGCGATGCCAAAGGTAGAGAATATGTTTTGAATTTATTACCGCCAATAAATTCTACATTTGATGATTATGG
>JAJUFK010000031.1 GCA_029266015.1 Bacteroidota bacterium | reverse complement strand
CAGAAAAAAAATACCTTGTCGTCCGAACAAATTGCTATAAATGAAGGTTTAGCAAAAACATACAATCCAACAGGTTTATTCCCTCATGTAGTATTACTTTCGCCCGAATTACACGTAATTCGCACATTTGGATATCAAAAAATTAGTCCTCGCGGATACATTCAAGTATTAACTAATGCATTTTATTCATATGATACAAATAAATAATTTTTTATCAAAATTTATCCCTATTGTTTCTGTTGTAAGTATTATTCTCATTGTTCTGTATTCATTTTCATACAAAGCTGAACAAGTTTCAACTCCTGCAAATCTTTCATTTACGTTTACTACTACAAATAATGGTGGCACATATGCTCCCAATAATGTACTTGCAGTATGGATTACAAAAACTAATGGAGATTTTGTAAAAACGCTCATTGTAAGAGGTGGTATTCGCAAACCAAAATTGATTACGTGGATAGCTCAAACTTCGGGTAATACGATTGATGCTGTAACAGGACCTACGCTTACAAGTTTTGGTACCCATACCGTAACATGGAACGGTACCAATTCTGCAAAAAATATTGTTCCCGATGGTGATTATGTATTGCATATAGAAAATGTAAGTGCAAATCAACAAGGACCATATGCTTCGTTTAATTTTGTAAAAGGTGATAGTGAATATACTGATACATATGAAGATAAAACCTATTTTAAAAATATAAGTTTGCAATATACCCCTACACAAGTTTCTATAGAACGTGTTGAAAAACAAGAAGCAAACATTTCAATTTCACCACGTCGTGGTAAAGTACTTTTTCAGTTTTCCAATGAAGAATTTGACGATGTGCAACTTACCATACTTTCTATTCAAGGCACTGTGGTGTATACGGTTCACAATCCTTATTACCTCAATGCTATGAATACTATTGAATGGCATGGTGTTGATATTAACGGACACAAAGTGCCAACAGGAACATATATTTGTAAATTGCGCATTGGGAATAAAGGGTGTACCCAAAAATTCTTTTATTCAAAATTATGATGCGTATAGCTTCCATAGTAAGTATATTGCTTGTGCTTAACACGATAGTTTGGGCACATACGCAAACAAAAATACTTACTCTCATGGGAGTTCGTTTTGAAATTACTGCAATAGCCCCAACGCAACAAGAAACACAGCGAGGAATAGATATAGGAATTGCAGAAATTTCGAGAATCGAGCAATTTCTTTCGCCTCATATTGCTCAATCAGAAGTAAGCTACATAAATAATAATGCAGGAGTTAAACCGGTGCACGTAAGCAAAGAATTGTGCGACCTTATTCTTCGCAGCAAAAAGGTGTCGGAACTTTCGGGAGGATTGTTCGACGTTTCGTGGGCGAGCATGGACCCTATTTGGCGTTTCGACGGTAGCATGAAAGAACTTCCGTCGCCTGAGATTATTGCACATGCAATTCGGCTTATCAATTACAATGACATTATTGTAAATACCGATAGCAATACCGTATTTTTGAAGCACATGGGTATGAAAATATCATTTGGTGCCATAGGTAAAGGGTATGCTGCCAATAAAGCCCGCGACGCCATGAAATTGGCAGGAATTCAAAGCGGTATAGTAATAGCAGGTGGCGATTTAATTACTTGGGGCAGCCCCGAAGATGCCAAACTATGGACTATTGGTATAGCCGATCCACGTGAACCTGAAAAAGCAGTGTCGTGGCTCGATGTGGGCGAAATGAGTGTGGTAACATCGGGCACCTACGAAAAGTATACCGAAATTAACGGTATTCGATATGCACACATAATAAATCCCAAAACAGGTTATCCTGCTACGGGATTGATATCGGCTACCATTATCTGCCCCGATGCCGAATTGGGAGATGCACTTGCTACCACATGTATGCTGCTAGGCGAAGTAGAAGCTTTGAAACTAGTAAACAAAATAAAAGGTGTAGAATGTATTGTAATAACGCAAGATTTTAGAATTGTAGCGTCTAATAACATACAATTGCAACCATATACGGTGCAATCTGCTTATAGAATTATAAAATAAACAAGCAATGAATACAATTGTTCGATACATTATAATAGGTATAGCAATAATTGCTCTTCATTCGTGTGTAAGCGTAGAAGCATACCAAAAAGCGTATTTAAACGACGAAGATATGAAACTCGACGCACGCAAAGTAGAGTATTATGAAATTGGTATTGAAAATTATCGCGAGGGTTCGTCGGGAGCCAATGGCGGGAAAGGAGGCGGAGGATGCGGCTGCAATTAATTTATACGGTAATTTTTATGTTGTTTGCATTTAATAGTTATGCACAACAAACAGTAATACAAGAAGACCCCGAAATTAATTTTTTGTTTAATTATTACGAACAAAAAGGAAATCATTCTGCCGTAACCGGTGGTATAGGCACCGAACAGTTGAAAAATATGGCTCCTATGATAATTGTAAATATTCCTGTAGATAGTGCCCGCATTGTAAATGTATCAATAGGCGAGGATTACTATTCATCGGCATCAAGCAATAAAATTGTAAAATATATAAGCGAAGCAAGTAAAAAATATTTGTCGTCGGCATCAAAATCTGATGCACGATATCATGGGAATATAGCATATAGCAAGCGAAATCTTTCGAACTATAGGACCAATACTTACATGTTAGGATTTTCGAAAGAATTTGATGTTATTTCATCGAATATCGGTTACGGCTATCTTAAAACTTCCAAAAACGAAAATTCATCAATTCAATTCAAAAATTTATTGTATTACGATGTATGGAAAATTATATTGCCGGGAGAATTTCGTGATTCGTCAAAAACACATTTTAGAGAATATCCTATGCATTTAGGTAATTCGTCTACCGACTATGCTCGCGATACGCGAATTTCTAATACATTTTCTATTATTTACACGCAGGTGATTAACAAAAAACTACAAGTAGCCTTGTTGTCTGATTTTGTATATCAATATGGGTTGTTGTATACACCATTCAATCGTGTGTTTTTTGATGATGGACAAGACAATGATACCATAAAAGTATGGAATTCTGCTGTAGATGTAGAATTATTACCAAACACACGTTACAAAGTTCCCTTGGGAATTCGGGTACATTATTTTCCTGTTGATTTTATGGTTGTAAGAATGCTGTATCGATATTATTTTGATGATTTTGGCATACGTTCGCATACCCTACAAGTAGAAATTCCGGTAAAACCATCGCCATATCTTACGTTATTCCCTATAGTGCGATACTATACACAAACAGCGTCACGTTATTTTTATGAATATGGCACGGTGCCCGTAGTTGAAAAAAATGTGTATCCGCTTGTACCTGCTGTTCCTTATTACACGTCCGATTATGACTTATCGGCATTTACCAATTGGAAATATGGCGTAGGATTTCGCTACTCGCCTCTCTACGGATTGGCACGAGCAAACATTCCATACTCCGAAAAAAAATTATTAAAATTCAAATATGTTGACATGCGATACGTGCGCTACAATAGAAGCGACGGGCTTAGTGCATGGTCCACAACCATAGATTGTGGTTTTGTAATTGAAACAAAGAAGGAGTAATTTAACATTGAACTGACGTTAATTTATATGTAAAAATTATCTATGTTTGCATACAGCAATCAAGATGTAAAATATGACACAAAAAACGCTATTCATAATTACTTCAATACTATTATGCATAGCAGCATGTGTAAATGGTATAACTAATACCTCAAACTCAGATTTTTTTGAAACAAACGTTACTACTCTATTGTATATTCCATGGTTTGAAACCAAGTATTTATATTGTATTATTCACGCTATTGTAATTATACCTATCATTGCTTTATCATTCGACAAAAAAGTATATTTTGCACGCACATATACAAGTATTTTACCTGCCATTCTTATTACCGGATTTCTATTTATAATGTGGGATTTTGCTAAAACACACATTCACGTATGGGGATTTAATTCAAAGTATTTACTCAATATTTTTGTTTGGAATCTCCCAATTGAAGAATTATTATTTTTCATTACAATACCTACAGCATTTATGTTTATTTATGTATGTTTTGAAATATATGCGTTAATGCCTCGCCATAATGTACCTGATATAATTACCCCTACATTAATAATTGGATTGATAATTATAGGAATTTATTTTTGGCAATACACCTATACTTCTACTGTTACTTTATTTGCAGCCTCTACTCTATGTTTACATCTTGCTATTGGCAATGCATATATTCGTTTAAAAACATATCTTGTCTTTATAGTATCACTCATTCCATTTTTTTTTATAAATGGAATCTTAACCGGAGCATTTCAAAATGAACCCATAGTTTGGTACAATACAGAAGAATTATTGAATATACGTATAATTTCAATCCCTATAGAAGACATTATTTATTTACTCCCTCTTTTACTTATAAACACATCATTATTTGAATGGTTTCGCCAAAAATTTAGTCAAAAATCACCGATATAATACATAAGCGTACTATCAAATTATAGTATATTTGATAAATTTTAAATATGTATAAATATGAACAATTTTGAATATTATAATCCGGTAAACATTGTATTTGGTAAACAAACAATAGCAAAACTTTCACAGTTAATACCTGCAAATGCAAAAGTAATGTTGTTGTATGGCGGTGGAAGTATTAAACACAATGGGGTATACGACCAAGTAATAGCAGCACTCAAAGGATTTTCGTATGTAGAATTTGGCGGTATTGAGCCCAATCCACGGTACGAAACCATGATGAAGGCTTTGGAATTAGCAAAAAAAGAAAATGTTACATTTTTGTTGCCTGTGGGTGGCGGTTCGGTAATAGACGGCACCAAATTTTTGGCAGCAGCTATGTTCGTTTCCGAAGGTACCGATCCTTGGGGTATTTTGCAAGGAACTATTAAAGTTACCCAAGCATTGCCAATTGGTACCGTATTAACTTTACCAGCTACCGGCACCGAAATGAATGGAAATTCAGTGGTTTCGCGCAATAGCACCAACGAAAAACTTGCATTTGGCAGCCAATTGGTTATGCCGCAATTCTCTATACTCGACCCCGAAACATGTTTTTCATTACCCGACAAACAAATTGCAAACGGTATTGTAGATGCATTTATACATGTAATGGAGCAATATTTAACAATTCCAAATAACACCCCACTGCAAGACCGCTGGGCAGAAAGCATACTTACAACACTTATAGAAGTGACTCCTATAGTTATGAAAAATAAAACCAACTACGATGCTATGGCTACATTTATGTGGACAGCAACCATGGCATTAAATGGAATCATTTCAAGAGGCTGCATTGAAGATTGGAGCACACATATAATTGGACATGAACTTACCGCCCTGTATGGTATAGACCATGGACGCACATTAGCAATAGTGTTACCTGGCAATATGAATATTCGCCGTCAGGTAAAAGGCGATAAAATCATACAATATGGCCAACGTGTATGGAATATAACCCAAGGCTCACGCGATGAAAAAATTAACAAAACAATAGAAAAAACGGTAGAATTTTTTGAATCGTTGGGAGTTCCAACTAAGCTTAAGGCATATACTATTAGTGCCGATGTGTGCAAAACGGTGTCGCAACGGTTAGCATCGCGAGGACTTACCAAATTTGGTGAAGCGGGCGATATTACACCCGAAGTAGTTGAGGCTATTTTGAAGGATAGATTATAAAATTGAGTTATGCAAATTAATCAAATTCTCATACAATCATTCGCAAACGAATGCACTATGCGAACCATGTACGACATGTTTGCAAAACAAGCACGTAGCGATGGCTATATTCGTATTGCTCAGATGTTCGATGAATTTGCCCTACACGAATTGTCGCATGCCAAAAATTTTCAGAAATTTTTTGACAATTCTGTTACTGAATTTTCTACAAATATTGCTGTCCCTACACTAGCTACAACGATTGAAAATATACGTACTGCTATAGCTGCCGAAATACATGATGCTGATATGTATCGTACCTTTAGTGAAATATCCAAAGCAGAAAGCAATACAAAGCTTTCGGCAAAATTCAAACATATTGCAATAGCCGAACAATTTCATAGAAAACAATTAGAAAAAGTATTGTATAAATTGGAGAATAATTTGTATTTTTACAGCAATGAGCCTATAGAATGGTATTGTATAAAATGTGGATATACACACGTTGGCGAAACTCCACCGCTGGAATGTCCGGCATGCAATCATCCGCAAGGCTACTTTACACAAACGTTGTAACATATTATTTATTAACTATAAATCACAGATTATGAGCATAAAAGGAACTGAAACAGAAAAAAATTTATTAAAATCGTTTGCCGGCGAATCGCAAGCACGCAGCCGATATACGTTTTTTGCAAAACAAGCTAAAAAAGAAGGCTATGAGCAAATAGCAAACATTTTTATGGAAACTGCCGAACAAGAAAAAGAACATGCAAAACGCTTTTTTAGTTATTTAGAAGGTGGCGATGTAGAAATTACCGCTATGTATCCTGCAGGAAAAGTAGGTACAACTGCCGAAAATTTGCAAGCTGCTGCAATGGGTGAAAACGAAGAATGGACTTTGTTATACCCACAATTTGCCGAAGTAGCCGAAAAAGAAGGTTTTAAAGAAATTGCTACTTTATTTAAAATGATTGCAAAAGTTGAAATAGAACACGAAAAACGATACTTACGTTTACTCGAAAATGTAAAAAATGACAAAGTATTCGAAAAAGATGAAGCTACTCGTTGGAAATGTACTAACTGCGGATATGTTCACGATGGCAAAAAAGCACCCGAAAAATGCCCTGCATGTCAACATCCAAAAGCGTACTTCCAAGTAAAAGAAGAAAATTTTTAATTGAATTATTGAAACATACAAGAAAGCTTTTTGCATATGAGCAAAAAGCTTTCTTTGTAACAACAAAACCATTTTAAGGTTTAAGTTGAAAATGGTTCTGTTTTAATTTCTTTGGATTATTTTAAATATTTCGCTTTGCGAAATTGCCTCGCTTATTGTTTGATTAATTACTATTAATAGTATATTTGCCTAAAATTTTAACAATAAAAGGACATATATGCAACAATTGAGCGAACAGGAATTGATTCGAAGAGACTCCTTGCAAAAATTACGCGAATTAGGTATAGAGCCTTACCCGGCACAAGAATTTAAAGTTACTGCCTATTCACAAGAAATCTTAGACAAATTTACTCCCGAAAGTACTGAATTTATCAATGTTACCTTGGCTGGTAGAATCATGTCGCGACGTATTATGGGCAAAGCGTCATTTTGTGAATTGCAAGATTCATACGGACGCATTCAATTATACATAAACCGCGACGAAATTTGTCCGGGCGAAGACAAAACATTGTATAACGATGTTTTCAAACGTTTGCTCGATATTGGAGATTTTATAGGTGTAACCGGATATGTTTTTATAACACAAGTTGGTGAAATTTCTGTACATGTAAGCAGTTTTACTGTATTAAGTAAATCACTCAGACCTCTCCCGATTGTAAAAGAAAAAGACGGTGTAATATACGATGCATTTACCGACCCTGAACAACGGTATCGCCAGCGATATGTTGACTTGGTGGTAAACCCCGAAGTAAAACAAGTATTTTTACAACGCACCAAAATAATAAATACAATGCGTAATTTTTTTAACGAAAAAAATTATGTAGAAGTAGAAACTCCTATATTACAACCTATTCCCGGTGGTGCTTCGGCTCGTCCGTTTATTACGCACCACAATGCACTCAATATACCACTATATTTGCGTATAGCAAACGAATTATACCTAAAACGACTCATAGTTGGCGGTTTTGAAGGTGTGTATGAATTTGCTAAAGACTTCCGCAACGAAGGTATGGACCGCACACACAATCCGGAATTTACCGTAATGGAAATATACGTAGCTTACAAAGACTACAATTGGATGATGGACTTTACCGAAGAAATGATAGAACGTGTGGCTCTTGCATTACACGGTAAAACACAAGTTCAAGTTGGCGATAACATAATTGACTTTAAACGGCCGTTTAAAAGAATTACTATGTACGATGCTATTAAAGAACATACCGGTGTAGATATAAGTAATATGAATGAAGCTGAACTTCGTACTACATGCGACAAACTTGGCATTCATCACGAACCAAGTATGGGTAAAGGTAAATTGATTGACGAAATTTTTGGTGAAACATGCGAAGCATCATACATTCAACCAACATTTATTATAGACTATCCGGTTGAAATGTCGCCTCTGTGTAAAAAGCATAGAAACAATCCAAACCTTACCGAACGATTTGAACTTATGGTAAACGGTAAAGAATTGTGTAATGCATATTCAGAATTGAATGATCCTATTGACCAATACGAACGTTTCAAAGAACAATTGGAACTTTCGGCAAAAGGTGACGATGAAGCAATGTTTATTGATCATGACTTTGTGCGAGCATTGGAATATGGTATGCCTCCTACTTCGGGTATGGGTATAGGAATAGACCGATTATGTATGTTTATGACCAATTCGCCTTCAATTCAAGATGTATTGTTTTTCCCGCAAATGAAACCCGAAATAAAATCACATAAAGATGACATAGAAGTATATACATCGGCAGGAATTCCTCAAGAATGGGCAGAAGTATTACAAACTATGGGCTATGTAAAATATGCAGCATTAACCGAGATTAAATATACCAAAGTTCATCAAGAACTATGCGGATACAACAAAAAACACAAACTTGATTTAGTAAATCCTAAACCCGAAGATGTAAAACTGTGGTTACAACAATAAGTCTATGAATAATTCAACAAAAATAGCATTGTTAGGCAGTGGCAGTTGGGCTACCGCTATTGCAAAAATACTCCATACATCATTAGATTCACTTGTATGGTATATACGCGAACCCGAAATTATTGAAGGTATTCGTAAACATAAATCAAATCCATTGTATGTATCAGATATAAAGTTTGCAACAGAAAAACTTCACATTACCAACAACGTAAACGAAGCCATTGCACAAGCTGATATAATACTATTTTGTGTCCCTTCAAAATTTATCATATCATTGTGCGATAATATAACTGAACCATTATCTCACAAACATATTGTAACAGCTATAAAAGGCATAGAACCCGGAAGCAATAAAATAATATCAACATATTTACAAGATAGATTCAACGTACCCCAAGAACAGGTAGCAGTAATTTCCGGTCCGTGCCATGCCGAAGAAGTTGCACTTGAACGGTTATCATATCTTACTATTGGGTCACCCAATTACGATTTTGCAACTCACATTGCCAAAATTATGAATGTGTGGTTTATTAAAACCTGCGTTTCGAGCGATATTGTTGGGATAGAATATGCAGCTGTTCTTAAAAATATTATGGCATTGGCTACCGGTATAAGTCACGGATTGGGATACGGCGACAATTTTACTTCGGTACTCATTTCCAATGCCATTCAAGAAATGAAACGATTTTTAGATACTGTAGAGCCAACCAATAGAGACATAAACGATTCGGTATATTTAGGAGATTTATTAGTTACAGCATATTCACAATTCAGTAGAAATCGAACCTTTGGTATGATGATAGGCAAAGGATATTCGGTAAAAAGTGCCGAATTAGAAATGAATATGATAGCCGAAGGATATTATGGTGTAAATTGCATACATGCTATTAATGAACAATACAATGTAGATATGCCTATTACTCAGGCTGTATACCATATTCTTTACGATAGAATTTCACCATCTATGGAATTTAAAATTTTAGCAGAAAGTTTTAAATAATCCATCAATTTCATAAAATTTACTGTTGTTTATTATACATTGATAGTAAATCAAAGTTTTTTTTATAATTTTGTAATAATTTGTAATAAATTACTATAGAAACAATAATACAATATAATGGCAAATAGTCTATTTATACCTAAAAATTATCAATCGCCGCTCAATCTGAAGCAAACTGAGCAAGCGATAAAATTAATAAAAGACACGTTTGAGCATAATTTAACCGCCGAATTACGACTACGAAGAGTAACTGCTCCCCTATTTGTATTGAAAGGCACCGGTATAAATGACGACCTCAACGGAACCGAACGTAAAGTAACATTCCCCATAAAAGGATTAAACGACCAACAAGCCGAGGTAGTAAACTCATTGGCAAAATGGAAACGATTAGCTTTGGCAGAATATGAAATTCCTCCGGGCTATGGTATTTTAACCGATATGAACGCCATTCGTCCCGATGAAGATTTGGATAATATACATTCTTTATATGTTGACCAATGGGATTGGGAACGAACCATGAAAGAAAATGAACGTGATTTAGATTTTCTTAAATACATTGTAAAAAAAATATACGAAGTACTCAAACGTACCGAATTTATTATTTCTGAAGAATACCCGCAAATAATACCCGTTCTTCCTGAAGAAATAACTTTTTTTCATGCAGAAGAGTTACTGCAAATGTACCCCGATAAAACACCAAAAGAACGTGAAACAATAGTAACCAAACAATACAAAGCTGTATTTGTAATAGGTATAGGTCACGAATTGGCCAATGGTGAAAAACACGACGGCAGAGCGCCAGATTATGATGACTGGAGTACACCTACCGGCAATGGTAATGTAGGACTAAATGGTGATATTTTGTTGTGGAATCCGATATTAGAAAGCGCATTCGAGATTTCATCAATGGGAATACGAGTAAACCCCGAAGCAATGAATTATCAACTGCAAAAAGCACATGCTGAAGACAGAAAAAACCTATTATTTCATTCAAAATTACTCAACGGCGAATTACCACAATCTATTGGCGGCGGCATAGGACAAAGCCGTTTGTGCATGTTCTTTTTACGCAAAGCACATATAGGCGAAGTACAAAGTGCCCTATGGCCCGACGATATGCGACTGGAATGCAAGAAAAACAATATAATATTAGTATAATCACAAAAGCCTCGAATAAAATTCGGGGCTTTTTTTAAATAATACTGTTGCACCTACGAAGCTAAATGAATACATAATGTTAAACGGTTCAAGCCTCGGAGAGGCAAAACTATGATAGAAAAAAAATATATGCATTGTAAAATAAGCCTAGGAGAGACGACATTACAATTATAAAATGGCAAATACATATACACAAATTAATATCCTTGCAATTTTTGCTGTTAAAAACAGACAAAATCTATTGTCAGAATCAATCCGTATTGAATTATATAAATACATATATGGAATTTTGAGAAATTTAGGACAATATCCATTAGCTATAAATGGATACAAAGATCATGTCCATATCTTTTTTGAATTACAACCAACAAAGTGTCTCTCGGATATTATGCGAGATATTAAAACAAATTCATCTAAATGAATTAATGAAAATAACTATGTTAAAGGAAGATTCTCATGGCAACAAGGATATGGAGGTTTTTCGTATTCAAAAACACAAATAGATAGCGTAATAAAATATATTATTAATCAAGAAAAGCATCACCAAAAAAATACTTTTAAAGAAGAATATATAGATTTATTAAGCAAATTTAATATTGAATTTAAAGAAGAATATATTTTTTATTTTTACGATTTGTAATTATTTTAATTACAGATAAATTACAATACTGCCGCTCCTACGGAGCTTTATCCCACAAACATTATCTATGCTACCATACTACCGCTCCTACGGAGCTAATTGAATACATAATGGTTTTACCCATTCATGCCTCGGAGAGGTAATGATAGATAGTAGATAAATGGCTGTCTTTTTTGACAATTTTTAACTATGCAATAAATTATGAGCTATAAAACCAAATAAATTTCTACTATTGTAGATTACTAACATTCAATTTATTTCTTAAACACCTTAGCATACGAAACCTCTCCATTTATAGTAGTTTTGAGCACATACGTGCCACTTGGCATTGAAAACAATACAGAATTTACATGTTGTAATTTTACAACTTTTGTAATTGTAAATGATTCTATAAATATTCCGTTTGCTGTATATACTTCTACTATTTGTGGTTTATTGCTATACACTATAACCTGTAATTCGGTAGTAAATTCGGTAGGATATGCTTCAATTGCAGATTTTTCTTTAACCCCCATGTTACAATTAAATATTCCGTCTGCATAGCCTGCTGCATAGCCATTGTCATACAATTCTGTATTATTCTTTTCAATACTTTGTTCAATATATGTAATTCCATCATTGAATCCTGCATCATAACTTTCTGTAAGATACCCTTGATTGTACCACTCAAAAGGCATATAAGCGGTAGCAAGTGCTATATTATTGGAAACAACCATTCTGTCTTCTAACATCAAACGTGTATTATTCCAATCAGGACAAGTGTAACATGGTGTTATTTCGGCTCCGGGCTCTATTGCCAACATAGCGGTATTTTGTGTAAGAATACCTTTGTTAGTACTTATTTTTTCTGCCTCTTCATACGCTTCATTTATATACAAACTATTTAGTTTATCAACCATTTTAACAGCCCAAGCATTTTCTAATAATGTATTTTGTTTGTCAGAAATATCAAATTCGTATGAAGCAGCATAGCGTTTTCCTTTATACAAAAAACTTATATCGGTATACAATTTTGTTCCCTCTGTAATTTTCCCAAGTTCTGTATATACTGTACCCGGCAACATATAATCTGTATTTGATATATATTTATCAAATACTATTCCTGTATTACTACGACTAGTTACTGAAAATAACAGTACTTTTGACAATTCATTTGTTCTTATTAATGAAAAATTTTTATGCAAATCAGATAATGAGTATAACGAATAATAATAATTTCGCTGTGAAGAATGAAATAATAAGTTGTATAACTCAGACACAAAATTATTATTAAAATAATATGCAACTGATTTTGTATTGAGTAATGTAATATCCCATACATATATTGATTTTGACACATTGAGTTCAAACGCTATACTTCGTGCTTCTTTTTGTATTTCACTACTTGGTTTATACATCATTTGTTTATTGTTTGTTATTAAAAAAGGTATTACCCCATCAAGTTCTATATCCGTTTTTGCAGCTAACAACAATTCTTTTAGATTTGCCTTATAAGTATCATCATTTGCTTTGAGTATTTGTATGAGTTTTTGAATATTTTCCGGTGTTATGGCTATCCAATTACTCACATATATACCATTATTTTTCAAAAACACTTTGCACGAATCGCCGGAATCTGCTAATTCTAATATTTGGTTAAATTCATTCCATAAATCATCATTTGCAACAGGATATATAGTTCTTGTTTTACTAAATTCTTTTATATAAGTATTATTACTATATCTATATGAATAAATAGAATCTTCTATACTTTGAGGATCATTATCAATTATAAAAACATATTTTTTAAAATCATGTAAATCAAACAATTCTTGGGGTTTACATGATAATGAATATGTAATTTCTGAATTTGACGTACTCGATGAGAATTGAATTGGTTTAGTTTTTTGACTACTTACAATAGTTGGAGATGTATTAGTATTTGAAATTGTAGCTTCAACATAACCTGGCTTATTTTGAGAATCTTTACATGCAATGCCTCCTATTGTGGGACTGGGAAAATCATCAGTTTTTTTGATTAAAACACTAACATCAACCGGTTCTTGCGATGCTTTAATTAAATCTAACACTACATCTGCTGATTGAAATCCATTGGTTGACAATAATGGCATAGCATAGCTCAAACGCATAGTTCGAGTATTTGTAGGTGAAATAGGAAAAATTTTCAACACATATGTATCATCGTAATTTTTGTATACAATGAGCGGATCTACTCGGCGTTTTACAAATCCCTCGTAAATGGCATGAGCCTCCGGGCGAGGTAAAACATTTGCTTGCACCCATTCAGTTCCAATAAGCAAAGAAGCTGCTGTTACATAAGACCCGGCGGGTAGCGAAAAATTACAAGTTATTTCAAGTGAATCATATGATTTTGAATTAGATAATTTTCCAACACCTAATTCCAATTCCAAATCATATAACGCATAATCTCCCTGTGGAGAAATTATTACAGTAGCTTTTTTAATAGTTCCTTGCGTCCAAAACCCTCCATTTCGAGGGTCAACAACTTGTATATAAGAATATGCAAATAATGTAGAAGTATATAAAACTATACTTAGAAGAGTTGTAATTGCAAT
>JAJUFK010000332.1 GCA_029266015.1 Bacteroidota bacterium | reverse complement strand
TAAGTTTAGGAAATGCCTTTTTTACAGCATCTATTTTTTCATTTTTAACGCCATATACATCAATAGGGTCAATAGATTGTAATGATATTATATGTTCTAACATAAAGTAAATAAATATTTTGTATATTTGAAAGCAAAAATACTGATTTATTTCTACTTTTGTAAGTATTTAGGTAAATTCTATGATTACAGTTACATTAACTACAGATTGGGGAGCCGACGGGTTATATACCGGAGCATTTAAAGGCAAATTGGTGTCGCGTGTACCCGGTGTTCAATTAGTTGATATAACTCATCAGGTTGATGCTCTTAGTCCTCTTAAGGCTGTATTTGCATTGCAGCATGCCTATCAGTATTTTATGAAAAAGACTATTCATATAGTAGGAGTAGGGGGTAAAATTTCACCCGGGAGTGAATTAGAAGTTCCTGAATATATATGTTTTCAATATAATCATCATTATTTTATTGGTCCTAATAATGGAATTTGGGAAGCGTTATTTGGTGAAGTACCTAAAGAGGTTTTTGTTTTAGAAAGAAGTCCGTTATCAAAAAAATATTATGCATTTCCTGAATTAGAAATATTTATTGATGCCGTTGGTAAGTTGGCAATGGGAATGGAGCCAAAACATTTGGGCGAATCAGTTCCATGTAAATTAGGACGTAGAATTGGATTGCCTGTTAAAAAGCATAATCAATTATTGGGAGAATTTCTGTATTTTGATGTGTATGGAAATGGCATTACCAATATTTCAAAAGATGAGTTTTATGAAGTTTGTAATAACCGACCATTTACTATAATGGTAGGAATGCAACGTAAACAATATATTACTGATGTAATAGCCGAGGATTATAATCAAGGTGATAGTTCCAGAATTGTTGCTTTATTTAGTTTTACAGGATATTTAGAAATTGCAGTTCCTCAAAAGCAATTAACACAGTTTGTACATATTGATAAAAATACAAAAGTATTGATTCAGTTTTATGATTCAATTGAAGAAAAACAGCAAGATGAAGGAGTGTTATTATAATTGAAATGGTATGCAAACTACATTAGAATCTTTCTCGCGATTGTTACATATAATGGATGAATTACGTGAAAAATGTCCGTGGGATAAAAAACAAACCTTTGAAACGTTGCGGAATCTTACTATAGAAGAAGTATATGAGTTGGCTGATGCAATTATTCAACAAAACTCACAAGAAATAAAAAAAGAATTAGGAGATTTACTATTACATATTGTTTTTTACGCAAAAATAGCCTCAGAAACAAATGAGTTCAACATGAAAGATGTAATAGACAGTTTGTGTGAAAAACTTATATATCGACATCCACATGTTTTTGGTGAAGAGTCGTTACAAAATCAAGAACAAGTAAAAGAACGCTGGGAGCAATTAAAATTAAAGGAGAAAGACCGTCCAAAGACAGTTTTAGGAGGGGTGCCCGAAACTATGCCGGCTTTACTCAAAGCTATGCGTATGCAACAAAAAGCACGCGCAGTTGGCTTCGACTGGGAATACAAAGAACAAGTGTGGGATAAAGTACAAGAAGAAATTTCAGAATTATCACATGAAATACAAACTTCTCAAAACCCCGAAAAAATTGAACAAGAATTTGGTGATGTATTATTTTCAATAATCAATGCAGCTCGCTTATATGGAGTAGACCCTGAAACTGCATTAGAACGAACTAATAAAAAGTTTAAATTTCGTTTCGAATATTTAGAATCGCAAACAATGGCAAAAGGAATTTCACTCAAAGATCTAAGTTTGGAGCAAATGGATGTATTTTGGAACGAAGCCAAAAAGATAGAAAAAAAATAATAGTACATAATAGTATAAACAATATCACAATGAAACTCACAAAACAAATTGCCACAGATTTGATGGCAGCAATGAAACAACAAGAAAAAGAAAAATTAGAAGCATTGCGTGCTATAAAAACAGCTTTTATAATTGCAAAATCTAATATAGGTGCCGATGCTGAATTAAGCGATGACGAAGAGTTGAAAATTATTCAAAAATTAGTAAAACAACGAAAAGATTCAGCTGCAGAATACACCGCACAAAACAGAACAGATTTGGCACAAAAAGAACTTGCCGAAGCAGAAGTAATATCTGCATATTTGCCACAACAAATGTCTGAAGACGAATTACGACAAGAAATTGCTGCAATAATAAAGGAAACCGGAGCTGTAGGTATGAAAGACATGGGCAAAGTAATGGGAGTTGCAAATAAAAAATTAGCAGGTAAAGCCGATGGTAAAGCTATTTCGGAAGTGGTAAAAGCGTTGTTGGGGTAACTGTCTAGATTTTTTAGTTTTTAGTTTTTAGTTCTTAGTTTTAAGTTTTTGTATATATAGCATTGATACCAATTAAAAATTAAGAATTATAATATCACCCTCCGTCCGCCAAGGCAAGACACCTCCCTTGAGGGAGGACTTTTCAAATATAGTTTTGGGTATAATTCAAGGCTTTATTTGAAACTGTCCCCTTGAGGGGACGATAGGGGTGAATATTTTAAGTTGGATTATTCCAGTATTCAAAATAATTAAAAATTAATAAT
>JAJUFK010000146.1 GCA_029266015.1 Bacteroidota bacterium | reverse complement strand
ACTAATAGAGCACCATGGCCGCTAGATAGTAGTGTCAATGTGACAAAGCTTTATAGTAATTTAGGCGTTTATTTGCCACATACCAGCTGAGCAATTGCTAACGTTACACAAACTATTTCAATAAAAGAAGCTAAACCAGGAGATTTAATTTTTTTCAAAGGTAGAGATGCTCGAAAAAACAGAGTTGGACACGTAGCTCTCATTATTGAAGTACACGATAATTACATTAAAATGATGCATAGTACTGTTCAAAAAGGCATCATTATAGAAAATTATCCTGATCCATATTATTATACCAGAAGATTTGTTAAAGTAGGTAGAGTTATTTTATAATCTATCAATACAAAAAATTATTATACGGATATCGTATAGCATGCATTTCTTTTACCTTATCATAAAGTAGCTGTTTAAATTCTTCTATATTTTGTTTGTGTTTAGCCGATATAAATACACACGTTTCTTTTCGGGCAAAATACATTTGTTTAAAATCATCTAAAGAATATTCACTTTTCTCTTTAGGCATTAAGTCATCTTCGTCTTTAGGAGTATACGTAAACGCATCTATTTTATTAAAAATAAGAAAGGTTACTTTATTTCCTGCTCCAATATCAGAAATTGTTTGACGAACTACTTCAATATGCTCTTGAAAATTTTTATGTGAAATATCTACAACATGAAGCAAAATATCGGCTTCTCTTACTTCATCAAGAGTTGATTTAAATGATTCTACCAAATGAGTAGGCAACTTTCTAATAAAACCAACTGTATCAGAAAGTAAAAACGGTAAATTATCAATTACAACCTTTCTTACAGTAGTATCAAGAGTAGCAAACAATTTATTTTCGGCAAACACATCAGATTTACTTATCATATTCATTATAGTTGATTTTCCAACGTTTGTATATCCTACTAATGCTAGTCGTATCATATTGCCACGATTTTGCCTTTGTGTGGCCATTTGACGATCTATTTTCTCAAGTTGTTTTTTTAACAACGTTATTTTGTCTCTAATTACTCGGCGGTCTGTTTCTATTTCTGTTTCACCCGGACCACGCATTCCAATACCACCTTGTTGACGTTCTAAGTGAGTCCACATTCGAGTAAGACGCGGTAATAAATATTGATATTGAGCTAATTCTACTTGTACTTTTGCATGCGCAGTTTGAGCACGTTGTGCAAAAATATCAAGAATTAAATTCGTTCTATCTAAGATTTTGCATGATAACTCCTTTTCTAAATTTCGTAATTGTGAAGGACTTAACTCATCATCAAAAATTACTAATTTAATTCCTTCAGCATCAATACATTCCTTGATTTCGGCTATTTTCCCGGAACCTATAAATGTTTTTGCTATAGTTTGTGGCAGTTTTTGAGTGAATGTAGTAACTACTTCAACTCCGGCAGTTTTTGCCAAAAATGTAAGTTCATCTAAATATTCTCGAGCTTGCACTTCAGTTTGATCTGAAGTTATAACACCTACCAATACCGCTCTTTCTGCTTCATCATGCGTTACATATCCGCCCATAAATTTTCTATCTAACTATTACTTGACGCTGAATTGATTGTTCAAGCGAAATAAATGTTTCGGTACTTGAAATTCCGGGGATTTGTTGAATTTGGTGATTTAAAATTTCCATCAAATGATGATTGTCTTTAGCATATATTTTTAAAAATAATGCATACGTTCCGGTTGTATAATGACATTCTACAACTTCCGGAATTTCTTTAATAGCTTCAACAACACTACTATATACACTCCCTTTTTCAAAATGAACACCAATATATGCACATGTATTGTATCCTAATGCTCGTTCTTCAACAATATATTTTGAGCCTTTAAATAAACCAGCCTCTTCTAATTTATTTACACGTTGATGAATTGCTGCTCCTGAAACACCACATAACCGAGCAATCTCTAAAAATGGCATGCGAGCATTCTCCATCAAAAGATTTAAAATCTTTTTATCTATTGAATCTATTTGAAATGACATATACGTATGTTTTAATAGTAAATACAAACATACAAAAATGAAATGATTTTTAAAAATTTGTTTATGAGTTTCAAATGTACAAAAATAGATTACCATACATTTCATAGCAATTACAATATTTTTTTATCTATTTTTGTCATAAATACAATGTTATGATATCCAATACAAAAATATTTGCAGTTACGGGAAAACCTATTTTACATAGTAAAAGTCCAAACATGTTCAATGCTATGTTTGAATTTGCCAATATTGATGCTGCATATGTAAGACTTGCAGCTAAAGATGCAGAACAAGCTATTTTTATGTTTAAATCTCTTGGAATAGAAGGAATGAATGTTACTGCACCTTTCAAGGAAAAAATCATTAAATATCTTGACATTATTCACGATGAAGCTACAATTTTAAAAAGTGTAAATACCATAATTCTAAAAAAAGGGAAACTTCATGGGTATAATACCGATTACTATGGTGTTACCCAAAGTTTTGTTGATGCAGGTATTGATATACAAAATAAAAGTTGTTTAGTTATTGGTGCAGGCGGAGCAGGTAAAGCAGCGGCATATGGAATGCATATAAAAGGAGCAAAAGTAACTATTACAAACCGAACTCCAGCTAAAGCAGCTAAAGCAGCTAAAATAATAGGCTGCAAACATGCATCAATTGATACAATTGAACAATTAGTCGCTTCTCATGAAATTATTATTTCTACTCTACGTCAAAATATAAACCTTATCAATGAACAATGGCTTACTAAAAAACATATAATTTTTGATGCTAATTATAAAGGTTCTCTTTTGCTGCCTCTTGCTCAAAAAGCAGGATGTTACATAGTAAGTGCCGAAGATTGGCTGCTTAATCAAGCCATAGCCGCATATGAAATATTTTTGGGAAATAAACCAAACAAAGATGTAATGCGACAAGGATTATCAGTACCAAGTTTAGCTTTGCAAAAACATACGATTTCTACTATTGGATTAATGGGTGCAGGAAAAACAAGTCATGGCAAAGTTTTAGCCCAAAAGCTTGAATATGTTTTTAAAGATACTGATGAAGCAATTGTTGCTAAACAAGGTGTTCCAATTACACAAATATTCGAAATACATGGAGAATCTTATTTCCGTAATTTAGAAGCTCAGGAATTAGCAACAAGTTTTAACTCTCAACATCCCCATGTTTTATCGTGTGGAGGAGGAATAATTGTAAATGATGAAAATAGAAAATTACTAAAAAATAATTCTATTGTAATTTGGCTGTATGCTTCACCTGAAGCAATAATAAAACGAACCGACATAAGTAAACGTCCATTACTGCAAGTTGAAAATCCTTTGCAAAAATTACATGAAATATTACAAGCACGAAAAGGAATGTATGCAAAAACAGCACATATTATTGTAAGTACCGAACGTAAATTAAAAGGTCATACTACTAATAAAATCATTAAAGAATTACAAGCATTATAGTATATGAAAATTATACACCCTTCACATATACAAGGCACTATTCAAGCACCTGCTTCAAAAAGTATGATGCAACGTGCTATTGCAATTGCCACATTAGCACACGGCACATCAACACTTCATGGATATACTCCAAGTAATGATAGTAATGCTGCTCTCAAAATTGCACATAATCTTGGCGCTACCGTTACACAAGAAAATACAGTAATTACAATTCAAGGTGGATTACAACCACGTTCTACAATTCTTAATTGCGGAGAGGCAGGTTTAGGCATACGAATGTTTACCCCAATTGCCTCATTATGGCATAAACCAATAGAATTGCATGGTGAAGGATCACTTACTACCAGACCTATTGATTCTCTTATACAACCTTTAACTGATTTAGGAGTACATATAACAACAAATAATGGATTTGTGCCTGTACAAGTGTGTGGCCCAATGCAAGGAGGTACAGCAACAGTTGACGGTTCTCTGAGCTCTCAAATTCTTACCGGATTACTTATTGCAAGTCCGCTTGCTCAAAAAGATACAATTTTTACCGTACATAAATTGCAAAGTAAACCATACATTGATATGACTATTCAAATTATGCAAGATTTTGGCATAAGAGTATCTCATACAAATTATGAAACATTTTCAATTGCATGTAACCAATCATATACTCCTCAAAATTATGTAGTTGAAGGTGATTGGAGTGGAGCTTCATTTCACCTTGTTGCAGGAGCAATAGCTGGTACAATTACAATAACAAATGTAAGAAATGATTCAAAACAGGCAGATATGGCATTAGTTGAAGCTCTTCGTCTTGCCGGTGCAAAAATTCAATTACACAATAATTCTATAACTATTTCTAAACAAGAACTTAATGCATTTCATTTTGATGCTACCGATTGCCCTGATTTGTTTCCTCCTTTAGTTTCTCTTGCAGCTCACTGCAAAGGTGTTACTACAATCAAAGGTGTAAATAGGTTACAACATAAAGAAAGCAATCGTGCTTTAGTTTTACAAACTGAATTTGCAAAATTAGGCACTAAAATAATCTTAGATGCAGATATCATGTATATACATGGTGGAACCCTTACAGGAGGTAGAATTCATGCAAACAATGATCATAGAATTGCAATGGCAGGAGCTGTAGCAGCATTATTGGCGAAACAGCCTATTGAAATCGAAAACCCGGAATGTGTTGCTAAATCATATCCCCACTTTTGGGAAGATTTTGCGCAAATCTGCAAATAAGTTTTTACACTAACACATGTATTCTTGTATTTTTTGTGAGTCGTAATGAGTGTAAATCACATTGTTCTAAAAGTAATACTCCGGGCTTTGCTCCCTTAACAAAACTACCCAAAGTTCTCTGCATTCCCAAAGCAAATGCACCATTTTTTGTAGCACATTCAAGAAGTTTTTCAAGCGATATTTCAGGAAATATTTCTTGTAAATATATAAGTTCATCTAGTATTGATAACTTAGTATTTGAAGCAAAACTATCGGTTCCTATAGCTACAGAAATACCTTTTTCTAAAAAAAGTGGCAAAGGTGGAACTTGCTTTGAAATATAAAAATTACTCAACGGACAAATTACAAACGTAAAACTTCGCTGTGATCGTAACGCAAGTAAAAAACGAACATCTCTATAATTTGTAAAAATATTATGAACAAATAATATATGATTTTTACGCGGTAATAACGGTGCTATAGTTTGCAAAGAACTTTTACCTTTGCCCTGAAAACTTTTCATCTCCGGGTTACGTGTTTTAAAAAAGGTATATAATTCACCCGATTGCGATACAAAAAAATCATTTTCTGAAGCATCTTCTTGATTATGAATAGATATAGGATATTCATACTCTTTTGCATGTTCACCGAGCAATTCTATAAGAATTCTAGAACAAGAATACGGCGCATGAAGGCTTAATGATAAAGATAAATCAGACTTATACAATGAAAATATTTGTTTTGCATCTCTAAATACTTGTTGAGTATCAGAAAATATATCAAACATTTCTATACATGTATGATATTTAATAGACGATGATTGTTTTACAGCAAAACTTTCTGTAGTATTTGAAATATCGCATACTGCAACAATACCTTGCTCTTGCATATTTGCATCAGCTTGCCGCATATATACTTCTCTATCTTCTACCGAATTTCTTAATCGAACCACATGCGAAATAAATTCAGGCAATCCGGTGTGTTGAGGAATAGAGTTATGTAAATGAGATAATTCTAAATGACAATGTGCATTTACAAAACCGGGGCATACAATACCTGAATAAAATTCAGTATTTGCATGTTCTTCCTTAGATTCAGGTAAAATTTCTAGTACTCTATTAGAATCATCTAACACAAGTGTTCCAAATTTATGAAATTGACTACCATCAAATATATAATGTGCTTTAATCTTTTTCATCAGTAATTACATAATTCAAATTATATGCATCTAAATTTTCGGATAAACTAAATCTTGAAACAGGTGGCAAGTGTTTTATAAATAATCCACACTCACTACAATGTATAGTATACTTATTTATTTCAGTTCCACATGCCGGGCACACATGAGGATTTTCAATCCACTGTTTTTGCTTTTCACTTAATATTTCTTCATCAGAATACATAGAAGTAATTTGAGATTTTATATTAGAAATAAATATGTGAATATATACCATTCGAATAGAATAAAACAAAATCATACATATTCCACAAAACCATAAAAAAAAAGAAACAGAAAATGTTGAAAACAATGCCGAAGCAATTATAAAAAAAATAAGGAATTGAAGACTTTTTTTATATTCTACCGAAATTAGAAAATTACTGTTTTCTTTATT
>JAJUFK010000092.1 GCA_029266015.1 Bacteroidota bacterium | reverse complement strand
ATATAATAAATAATATAATAAAACCTGCATTTTTGTGAATAGAAGCATACACATCATCGGTATCCATTTTAGACATAATTGCCCAATCTGTTCCGGGAATTTTTGAAATATATGCCAATATATTTTTATTTCTGTAATCAACTGCTTGAATTCTGCCTGTTTTCCCCATAGCAGCTTGTACCGAAGCTCTATATGTTTTGAACATAGGTACTTTGTATGGAATACTATCTTGTGAATATTTTCGAATATTCAATACAAATACACTATCAGCTTCTTTTTGAATTATGACAGTTTCTGCTGTTGAGTTTTCGGCATTCCATAATGAAACTAACGGAAAAATAAAAGAATTTACATTGTTTTGATATACTATAAAATATTGATTTCCTTTGTATTGAATAGGATATAAAAAATCAATGGCATATGTTTTTGATTCTTCTTCAAAATGAATTACTGTATGCATTACACTATCTTCATCACCTCGTATAGCATGTTTACCACAAAATGTTTTTTCATTTGAAATTTTAGTTTCTATAAGAACTTTGCGTTCGTCATTTATTACATATATGCCCAATAATCCATGTTCATTCTCAATATTTTGTAAAAATAATTCAAGTCTTTTTTTATTTTTTTCATTGGGATTTTCAATATATGAAAATAAGCATTCTTGTAAAAATGGGTTTTTACTTATAATTTTAGCATCATATTTTTCATCATCAAACCAATCAACAAACTGTTGTTTTTTAATTTCAGTAATAGTTTCCAAATGATTATATGTGTTTTCAATAAGCGATTGTGATGATTGTTTGTAAAAAAATATTCCTGCCAATACTATAAGCATTAGCAATCCTACAGTAACAACAATTATTCTCACAGTAAATATATACTTAGATTTAGTTGCCATAGAAAATACTCAAAAAATATGAACTATAAAAGTACGTTATTTTATAGGGTAAAAACAACTTTTTAGACATAAAATTTATATACTAAAATACGTATTTATACAGAAATTAAGTTGCTAATGCAACACTTGCAATACGCAAAGTGCCAATGAATCCTTGCTCTAGGATGGTTTCGGCACATGAAATACATGTAGCTCCGGTGGTAATTACATCGTCAAGTAATAGTATATTTTTATTCTGAATCACATGATAATTCGTTACTTCAAATATATTAGCTACATTGCGTAGTCGTTCTTCCTTATTTTTTTTGGTTTGGCTTTCGGTATATCGTATTCTCATTACAGCCGTATCTATTACCGGAATTTGTGATATATTAGAAATACCTTGTGCTATAACGGCACTTTGATTAAACCCTCGTTCTTGCTCACGTTTTTTGTGCAATGGTATAGGCACTATAGCATCAACATTGTGCAAAAATCCTGATTTAACTAGCTCTTTACCAAACATTTCTCCTATAAAAATGCCTAAATCTTTATTCTTTTTATATTTTATAGAATGTAAAATTGAAGCATATTTATTTTTTTTGGTATACAGCATAAAAGAAGTAGCACTCACAAACGGTATTTGACCCCACAAAAGTGTTTCTAAAGGATTATGATTTTTGTTGTGAATATACACCTGCGGTATATCACTTAAACAGTGTGTACATAATTGTTTTTCACTGTATCGCAAAGTATTACCACACACAACACAAGTTTCGGGAAACAGAAGTTCAATCCAGCGTGTAAAAATTGACACCATTATTTTTGTACTATACCCATGTTGTGTAAATATTTTGCAATATACTTACCAAGTATATCAAATTCAATATTTACAATAGAACCTACTATAAATGTATGAAAATTGGTATGATGATAGGTATAAGGTATAATAGCAACTTGAAACGATTTAGGTTGAGAATTTACAACCGTTAAACTAACACCATTTACCGTAATTGAACCTTTTTCTACGGTTATATAATCTTGTTGCAATGGTTCATACTCAAAAGTATAATACCAACTGCCTTCAGCTTCTTGGATTTTGGTACAAATAGCTGTTTGGTCTACATGACCTTGAACTATATGCCCATCAAGTCTACCGTTCATTGACATACTTCGTTCAACATTTACTTTACTCCCTACTGTAAGAGTTCCTAAATTTGACTTGAGTAACGTTTCTTGAATTGCTGTAACAGTATAAGAGGTTTCCGTTTTTTTTACAACTGTTAAACATACTCCATTATGAGCTATACTCTGATCTATTTGCAATTCGTGTACAAACGAACATGTAAGAATAAAATGTACATTTTCTTTATCGTGCTCTATTGCCGTAACAACAGCACATTCTTCTACTATTCCTGAAAACATATCTGTATATTTTTATATTACAAATAACGTGAGAGTTTTTTAAAAATAAAAATTTCAATAATAGATTTAATTATTTTTGAAACTCTTGTATGTATAACAATACAAAAAACATCGCATTCCTTATATTTATATAAGGAATTACAAACATACTAAAAAAGCACTACCGAGAAACCTGATAATTCTGATAAAAATTTGGAATACTAAACATAGATAAATCTACGCGAGTGCGAACTATATTAGTAACAGTGTAGGTAGCTTTATCTACCCTAAGCAGCGTACGACTTTCTATAAGCATTGGCATTTCGCCTTTCATAGTATTGGTGGGCAATGACATGAATGACAAAAAACTATCGTCAATAGAAGCAGAAATACCTGCCATAGGTGTAAAAAAGTCAAAAGAATCTGATGCTATCCAATACGTAATTTCAGAATTTTGAGATTTATTACGCACACGCCACTGATAACATTTATACCCATTAATATATTTATATATACCTGTATTTATAATATCATAATCAGATTGTTTACTTGCATGCAAACGTTGTACATCAATTTTAGAATACAATTTTTGATTTGGATTGAGTGCGGTAATTGTGCTGTCTTTTACATTGATAATATAATACTCTTGTAACCGTTTATATTTATCATATTCATCTATTCGTATAAAATTACCTTTAATACTATATGTATAATATAACGTATCGGATAATGATCGTTTAACCACATCTATACGTCCCTCAAAAATTTGAGAATACAATGTAGAAAAACCAAAACATACAAATAGTAATAAAAGTAAAAATTTCTTCATATTTTTACAAAAATAACCCAACTATCAAAAATAAGAAATAAGTCCCAACAATGCAATACAAAAATACACAAAAAACTGAATTAGGTGCTAAAGGTGAGCAAATTGCGTGTAAATACCTAACCTCTCACGGGTACAAAATACTCGAACGAAACTGGCGATTTTCACATAAAGAAATTGATATAATTGCCAAAAAAGAGAATACCATACACGTGGTAGAAGTAAAAACTCGAGCAACTACATTTTTTGAACGACCACAAGATGCTGTAACAAAAGACAAACAGCGTTTTTTAATTGCTGCAATAAACAATTACATTCAAAATCAGCCTTTTAATGGTGATATACAATTTGATATTATAACCGTATTAGTACAACCCAATTCAGAAACTATAGAATATATTCCAAATGCATTCTATCCACTCTGCCGGTAATTATACTATACCTATAAATGCACAAAATCTACCGGTTGCACCATCGCGTCGGTACGAATAGAAATGTTCGGGTACGGCAAATGTTCCCATACGTGAATTCATTATCATTCCTACACCACTTTCAAGCAACACATCTTCTATTCTTCCGTTTAAATTAAAATATAATTTTTCACCATTTTCTTTGAAGTATGAATGAGGAAATAAATCAAGAAATTCTTTTCCTACTTCATAATATTGCTGTTGTATAGTAGGACCTATATATGCTGTAAGTTTTTCAGGTTTAACATATGCACTCAATTCCGAAATGGTTTTTTCTATTATTTGCGAATGTACACCACGCCAGCCACAATGAATAGCGGCTATTAAACTATATGAGTCATCATGTATAATCACCGAACCGCAATCTGCCAAGCTTACCGTAAGTAAAACACCTTTTTTGGTAGTATAAAATGCATCTCCTTCGGTATCATTTACAAAATCGGAATCTACATTCAGCACTATATTTGAATGAGTTTGACGCATATATGCAACCGTAAATCCGGGTGCTATTGTACCAAAAAACAACTGTCTGTTGTGTTGTACATGTGTAGGATTATCTGCAGTATGTGTACCCAAATTCATAGAACTATATACTCCCTTGCTTATACCACCGTTGCGAGTACTAACACCTGCTATACAAAGAGGACTGTCAATATACTGAAAATACGGTATAGATTGAATGGTTTGAAATTTCATCATAGGGTTTATATGAATTTAATAGGGTTGTAAAACATAGGTTTTATTCTATTACTAAGTGCTTAAAAATACAAAAAATATTGACCTAAAACTACAAAAAAATTTATTTTTTTATCTTACGTTTGTAGAAACTATTAACAAAACAAAAAATTATATAATTATGGCAGAATTTACATATCACAAAATGTTTCAAACAGGCGAAGACAAAACAAAATATCGCTTACTTACCAAAAACTATGTTTCTACCATTCAAGTAGAAGGCAGAACTATAGTAAAGGTTGACCCCAAAGGATTGGAATTACTTGCTAAAGAGGCTATAGCCGATGTGTCGTTTTACTTACGAAGCGAACATTTACAAAGTTTGGCTGCCATAATAAAAGACCCTGAAACATCTGATAATGACAAATTTGTGGCAGACACTATGCTTCGTAACCAAGTAGTGGCAGCCGAAGGCGAATTACCTACTTGCCAAGATACAGGAACAGCCATAGTAATAGCAAAAAAAGGCGAAGGGGTATGGACCGGAGTAAATGACGAAGAATATCTATCAAAAGGAATTTTTGAAACATATCAAGAAAAAAACTTACGATATTCACAAGTAGTTGCTACAACATTGTTTGACGAAAAAAATTCAGGCAATAATCTACCTGCTCAAATAGATATAATGGCAACTTACGGTAATGAATATGAATTTTTATTTATTACCAAAGGTGGTGGTTCTGCAAACAAAACATATTTATATCAAGAAACAAAATCGGTGCTCAATGAAGAATCGTTCACAAAATTTATACGTACTAAAATTAAAGATTTAGGCACATCGGCTTGTCCTCCTTATCATATAGCGTTTGTAATAGGCGGACAGGTTGATACCAATTTAAAAACAGTAAAATTAGCTTCGGCTAAATATTATGACAATTTACCAACCAAAGGTAATGAAGGTGGAATTGCATTCAGAGATTTGGAATGGGAAGCAAAAATTCAGAAAATTGCTGAAGAACTTGGTATGGGAGCACAATTTGGCGGTAAAGCTTTTGCTCATGATATTCGTGTAATTCGATTGCCTCGTCATGCTGCATCTTGTCCAATAGGAATGGGTGTAAGTTGTAGTGCCGACCGCAACATAAAAGCAAAAATTACAGCCGATGGAATTTTCTTGGAAGAGTTAGAGAAAAATCCTGCAAAATATTTGCCCGAAGCTGAATTAATGCTTACTCCTGCAGTTGAAATAAACATAGACCAACCTATGGATGAAGTAAGAAAAATATTAACAAAATACCCTATTAAAACCCGATTAAGTTTAACAGGAACATTGGTGGTTGCTCGTGATATAGCTCATGCTCAATTCAAAAAAATGCTTGATGAAGGTAAACCGTTACCTGAATATTTAAAAAAACACCCCGTGTACTATGCCGGTCCGGCTAAAACACCTAAAGGTATGGCTTCGGGTAGTTTTGGTCCAACTACGGCCGGTCGTATGGATTCATATGTAGATTTATTACAAAGCTTAGGTGGTTCACTTATAATGGTTGCTAAAGGAAACCGTTCACCACAAGTACGCGAAGCTTGTAAAAAATACGGAGGTTTTTATTTAGGTTCTATTGGTGGCCCTGCGGCAATTTTGGCAAAAGAAAGTATAAAATCATCGGAAGTTATAGATTTTGAAGAATTGGGAATGGAAGCTGTGCGCAAAATTTATGTAGAAAACTTCCCGGCATTTATTATATGTGACGATAAAGGTAATGACTTCTTTTTGCAATTTTAATCACTGCTAAATTATATCTAAAACTGTATTTTGGAACAATAAATATGTTCCAAAATACAGTTTTTTTATATCTACTATTATTCCCACACCAAAGTACAATCGGCATTTACTTTAATAAAATAACCAACTCCCGGTTGAAAGTTTGTTATACTATTGGTAGAACCACCGGGTTGCATAAATCCTTCAAAGTTTTTCACATACTCTACTTTTGAAGCAATAGGAGCTATAACTGTAGCAATATTTTTAGATTCACTATAGGGAAATCCTATTAAATTCCATCCTTTTTTAAGTTGAATGCTTTGTTTGGAAGTAGGTTTGCCTACTCGTGTAAATGTTTGAGCAGATGCTACATAAACAACATAACCTTTACCCCCCACAATAGTATCAATACTACTAAGAGCTTTTGTATTTTTAGTAGAATAAAATCCATCTTGAGTTTTTATGGTATATGTAACCGGAAACATTGTAGAAACATCTTTATTGTCAGGATCAATATACAATGATATAATGTTCCACCCTTGCGATAATTGAATTGTTTGAGTTTGAGGAGCTGTAGATGTTACATATTTTGATAATAATCGTAAATACCCAACTTGATATCCATTACTATTTTCGGTAACCGACCAACTATTCAAAGGCCATCCGCTATTGAAATCTTTATACGATTTTTGAGCAGGTTGATTTTTAGGCGGTTCTATAGACATTTCATAACAAAGAGCATTGTTCTGTGTGCTACCGCATGTTTGACCGGGACAACAACCATCCCAATCATAACTCGGATTTGGTCCACCTACCAGAAAACCCGGAGCAGGTCCATACGTTGATGTAAGAGTATTATCCCATTTGGTACTTTTATCTTTAAACCATGAATGAAAAAATTCTGTTACACTATTTTCGGCTCCCCAAGCCGACATATTTGATAAATAGCATTTATTCAATGGATTTGCTCCATGTATATAATGTATATATGCTTCACTTATATGCGGTATTTGAGCATTTCGTTCAGGATTTGTATTATACATCAATGCACTGTAAAACATATGTCCTTGCAACATGTGCACATTATTACTCCCCCATGTATATGATTCTATATGAGCCTGATAAGGATCTGTTTTTGCATCAATTACACCAAATTGATTATCCCGTCCCATAGCAACAGAATATCTGTTGAGTATTTCTGATTTTACCGAAGCCGTAATATTTGGAATTGTAGTATAATATAATAGTATATCTTGATTTTCAGCTTGATACGGAAATGCATACCACCATTGCATCATATTAACATTTAAATAATTTGATTCAAAGAATGTTTTATATTTTGTATCGCCCGTAATTTCAAATAAATGAGCTGCTGCATTTAATTTTTTACATAATCTGCCATAATCATCTGTTTCTTGTTGACCTGCAGCTAACCCGGAAGTACCATAATTACTATCATTATTATAAAAAACTACCGACGGATTGGCAACTGCCCAATCCCAAGCTTTAATGGCAGCAGCTTGCAACGTATTGGCATAGGTGGTATTTCCAAAGGCTTTAAAAATTTTTGCTCCATAGGCGTATGCTGCTGCGCAAGCCAATGTAGCAGCAGTACTTGGTCCTCCCCATAAACTTTGACCTGTAGCAGACGATGGAGGAGAAGCACTTTGACACCCCACAACAGCTATACACGATCCGTTTGTAAATTGTAAACGCAATAGATGATCAAGCCCATATTTAGCTTCATCAAGTATATCGGGTATGCCATTACCCGATTCAGGAATTTGAAAATCATCGGTCCATGCCAACTTATTTTCTTCGTACATGGTAAACATAGTCATAATATATCCTGCAGTCCAACTGGTATATTTATTCATATCACCTGCATCGTACCACCCGCCACTTACATCTCTTTGTGTGCTTGCATCAGTTGCTTTGCCCCATTGCCGACATTGGGAATCTTGTAAATTCCCCATATGACTGGCTCCATCTATCCAGCCGGTTGCTGCATACGGGGCTTGTTTTGCGAAGCCAAATCGTTGATAATAAAATGTTTTAAATGCTTGAATTAAAACATCTTTATATATATTTTCTTGTATTTTAAATGTATATGATTTAACATTTCGCTGAACATCAAGCACATAATATTCACCCTGAGTGCTATACGCAGTAAAATCGAACCACCATACTTTATCGCCCGATGAAGCATCGGTGGCTCCTCCATTCCATACTTGCGGAATGCCGGTAAACACTTGTTGTTTTGTTGAATTATTTACAAGAGCGTAGGTATTGCCCGGAGTAAACGCTTTTGCAGCATCGTACCCTACCTGAGGATCGCGTATAAAAGCTACTTTTCTGGAATTGGGCAAATATCCAAATTGGTCAACAGCAATAAATTCTGATACAGATTGTGCAAAAATATAACCTGGAAATAATATGGAGAAAACTAAAAGTTTCAATATAGAGTGTTTCATGGTGATATATTTAAAAAAAAACAGTATCACAAAAATACATCTCCTACGCAACTCATCTTTTTCAATTATTTACAATTCTTTTTAAAAATTTGTATTTATTGTAT
>JAJUFK010000305.1 GCA_029266015.1 Bacteroidota bacterium | reverse complement strand
TTGATGTATTGTTTCGGTATTTACAGCATATAGGATACAAAGTAAGATATGTTCGCAATATTACCGATGTGGGGCATTTAGAAAATGATGCCGATACCGGTGAAGATAAAATTGCTAAAAAAGCTCGATTGGAACAATTAGAGCCTATGGAGATAGTGCAATTGTATACTTTAAATTATCATGATTGCATGAAGGCTCTGAATGTATTACCACCAAGTATAGAACCTCGCGCTTCGGGACATATCATAGAACAACAAGAGTATGTTCAGCGAATTTTAGATAGCGGTTTTGCATACGAGTCTATGGGGTCGGTATATTTTGATGTTGAAAAATATAATAAACAACATAATTACGGTATACTTTCTGGTAGAAATATAGACGATATGCTTTCTAATACCAGAAGTCTTGACGGTCAAGATGAAAAACGTGATCCACTTGATTTTGCGTTGTGGAAAAAAGCAAAACCGGAACATATAATGCAGTGGAATTCGAAATGGAGTAAAGGCTTTCCGGGTTGGCATTTGGAATGTTCTGCAATGGGCGAAAAATATCTGGGTAAAGAATTTGATATTCATGGAGGTGGTATGGATCTTATGTTCCCGCATCATGAATGTGAAATTGCTCAATCTACCGCAGCTAATGGAACGTCTGCCGTTCGCTATTGGATTCACAATAATATGATTACCATAAATGGACAGAAAATGGGTAAATCTCTTGGTAATTTTATTACTCTACAAGAGTTGTTTACAGGTAGTCATAAAATTCTTGAGCAAGCATATACTCCTATGACTATTCGCTTTTTTATATTGCAAGCTCACTATCGCAGTACGTTAGATTTTTCAAACGAAGCATTGCAGGCTGCTCAAAAAGGAATGGAGCGTTTATTACAAGGATATCAAACGATACAAAAATTACCCGTTTCTGCTCAAAGTTCTATACGTGTTGATGAACTGAGGGCTAAATGTTACGATGCTATTTCAGATGATTTAAATACTCCTATTCTTATATCACATTTATTTGTTGTTCTTAAAGATATTCAAGCTATAGCGGCAGGAACAGCTTCAATTACACAAACCGATAAAGATGCTTTGACAGAATTGTATCGTGTGTTTTTGTTTGATATTTTAGGGTTACAATCACAAGCCGAACAACAGTCTAATAATTCGGAGTTATTACATACTGCAATTGAAATGCTTTTGCAAGTTCGATTAGAGGCTAAAAAAAATAAGGATTTTGCAAAATCAGACGAAATTAGAAATACACTTACCAATCTTGGTGTTGTTATAAAAGATACTAAAGACGGGTATGAGTGGTCAATCAGTTAGTTTAATACAATATTACCGTCTTCCATAGTTATAACCCTATCAGACAATTGAGCTAATGAATTGTCGTGGGTTACTATCACAAATGTTTGATTAAATTCGTTGCGAAGGGTAAAAAACAATTCATGCAATTCGGTTTTGTGTTTACTATCTAAATTTCCCGAAGGTTCGTCGGCAAATATTATAGATGGATTGTTCATGAGTGCACGTGCCACAGCTACACGTTGTTGCTCGCCACCCGATAGTTGCGCCGGTTTATGTTCCAGCCGGTGCGAAATGCCCAAAAAATCAAGTAATTCTTTTGCTCGTTTTTGTGATTCATTCATAGATTTTCCTTGAATCAATGCCGGAATACATACATTTTCGAGTGCAGTAAATTCGGGTAATAATTGGTGAAATTGAAACACAAAACCTATATGTTCATTTCTAAATCGAGCGAGTTGTTTTTCTTTGAGTTTTGATATTTCTGTATCTAATATAAATAATTCACCTCTATCAGCATGTAATAGTGTTCCAATTATTTGGAGCAAAGTAGTTTTACCGGCACCACTTTTGCCAACTATAGAAACCACTTCACCCTGAGCTATTGACATGTCTATTCCTTTGAGTACATGCACGTCGCCAAAGGATTTATGAATATCTTTAGTTGTAATTATCATATTATTTTTTATTAATAAAATCTTCTTGTGTTTCGTCGGGTTTCACATATTTTAAATGTTTTGCAGGACTACCTACTACTACCTGATAAGGCTCTACATCTTTTAAGCATAATGCTCCGGCACCTACCACCGAAAAGTCGCCCATGGTAACTTTTTCCATGACTGTAGCATTTAATGCTACATCGCAGCCATTGCCTATAGTAAGCACACTCGAACAAATTGCTCCCACCGAAAAATGACAAAAACTGCCAATTTTGTTGTTATGTCCAATGGCACAATTAGCCATTACAAAGGTGCATTTACCAATTTTAGTTTCCGGGCCTATATACGAGTTTGCCATTATCATGCAGCCTGGACCTATTTCACAGCCTTCGCCAATAAAGGTAAGTGGATGAATAAGGGTTACCAATTTTTCGTCGGGAATACCTAACGATTCAAATAATTTGATACGTAACGGTGCATGCGAAATACTATGAATAGCATATATAAAATAAAAATCGCCGGCAACATATGGCCCAATATCTTTAAGACCTCCAAGCACCGGATACCCGTTTATAGTTTTACCGGCAGGTATGAAGTCATTTATAAACCCGTATACTTCGTATTCCTCGATTTTGTAATTTACTCGCATATCTTGAATACACGCAGCAGCTACACCGCCGTTGCCATCACCGCCTATTATTATTACTTGTTTAGCCATAATTATTCCTCTATTGTATCTATTACATGTTCTACTTCTTGTATTTCCTGGGGTTTTAAAAACCGAGACGTTACAGTAAAATTCCAAGCCATAGTTACCGGAATAACCATATAATTAAGTATAAGTTCATCAAACGGTAATGTTTGATGATATATATATAAGGTCCCCAATCCTATGAGCATGCTTGAACTGTATATGCCATAATATATGAATAAGTTTTTCTTAGATTTACCCGACTTAAATACAAATCTGCTATTTAAGTAATATGATAACATTACTGTAAGTACATAACTGGTAAAATAGGTAAGATATGGCGACATACCTATAATCTTCAGAAAAATAAAGGTGAGAGTCATACCTACTAATGTTACAAATACC
>JAJUFK010000187.1 GCA_029266015.1 Bacteroidota bacterium | reverse complement strand
TTTTACTTCAAATAAATTTGGATTACAGCCTTCTTTAACCAAAAAATCTTTTACAGCCTGAGCTCTTCGCAACGATAAATCCATATTAAAATCATCTTCACCAACATTATCGGTATGTCCACTTATTTCAACACGAAGTTGATATTTTTGAATAATTTTAGCTGCTCGCTGTAATTCAGGAATAGAATATGGCAACAAATTACTTTTATTGGTATCAAAGAATAAATTATTTAACCTTACCGCCACTTTATCTTGTTTCATCTGGTCAAAGCTTATTGCTGTTATATCTTCCCTAACTGTTCGCGATTCTTTATTTTTAGTTACATCTACAAAATGAGATTCAGGATAATATGAATCATGTTTTATATAGTAACCATATATTTTACCATTGGGCAATGCTATAAAATATGAACCATCTATAGGATCTGTTTTAGCTTCGCCAACTATAGTTCCTAAAGCCAAGTCTTCATAAACAATTGTAGCTTGTATTGGTTTTTTCTTAGCGTCAACTAATGTGCCTGTTAAACACACCACATGTTCAGGCAAGAATTTACTTGGTATTGACACATACATAATATCATTAAATTTTTCACCTGTTTTGCGAGCTGCAAAATAAAAATGTTTACCATCAGGAGAAATTCTATACCCCCAATTTTCTTCGGGAGTATTAATTTCTTTTCCTAAATTTACGGGAGTACTCCAACAATCCCAACACGTATCACTTAATCGAGTAGATTTATAAACATCTAAATTACCTAAACCTCCATGTCCATCGGAACTAAAGTATAACGTTTTCATATCGTGATATAAAAATGGGCTTCGTTCTGTATAAATAGTATTAATAGTAGGTCCAAGACTTTTAGGCTTTCCCCATGAACCATTGGGGTGTTTTACACTTACATACAAATCGGATTGATGATGAACTGCACCATGATACACCCCTAAATTTGCATTACGTTCGGTGTAGTAATTCATACCCTCACTTCTAACGGCGGCAAAAATAATTGCATTACCATCGCCGGTAATCCAAGCATCGCCTGTCCATTCTCCACTATTTATATAATCAGAAACCGAAACACCTTGACTCCAACCTCCAAATGATTTTTCAGAATAATAAATAATACCCTCGCGAAAATATATCATTTGAGTACCATCGTTACTTATACTAATAACAGCTTCATTGTACTGAGGGGTACTCAGTTCTTTAAGTAATCGAGGTTTTCCCCATTCACCTTGTTCATTTTCACTTATAAAGATATCTTCATTACCAATATTATCGGCACGTTTACTTCCACAGAAGTATAGATATTTATTATCGGCAGTAATAATTGGAGCATATTCACCTCCTGTTGGTGTATTCACTTGCCCAGGAATAGGTCGTACAATTATATTATTGTCATATTGTGCAGATAATATTTGCAATAAATCTGATATTTTTTTATTGTTTTTCCCAAAATACGGTTCAAATTTTTTAACTTTTGCAATAGCTGTATTCCAATCTTTTGCAACTATATCGTTTGAAATATATTTTTGCAAAGCCAAAAACGCTTTTTCCTTAGGTGCAGCTAATCGAATATAATCTTCAAAATATTTTGCCATTACAGTATCATATGGTTTTGATAAATCAAGCCGTTCACCTTTTTCGGCAATTTTAAACTCTTTAGCTAAAAGGGTATCTAAAAATGTTCGTGGATATTGTTGAACAAATGTATATAAAGTAAGATATTCACCATCTTTTGAAAATTCTTTAAAATATTCATAAAGAGCATAGTTAAAATGAATACCGACACTATAATCAACTGTTTTTTTTAGCATTTTTATATCTTGCTTTTCCTTTGCTATTTCAACCATTCGCTCTATAGCTATTGGCAACATAGGATTTTTAGGATTATCTCTTATAAACCGTTCATAACTTTTATAATCCTTATTTTTTGTTGCTTCAGAAAAAATTCGTTCAGAATACAATGTATTAACTTGTGCATAGAATTTACTTTGCGGATAATTATTCATAAATTCCCTCAATGCATCTAAGGTATTAGTTTTCATTGCTTGTTCAAACGCAATTTCGTCACGAAGCGTAATAGCAAGTTGAACTTGCTCTGCTTTAGGATACGTTTGAATAAATAATTGATATGATTGTATAGTATGAGTTTTTTTTGCTTCGGCAAATGCTAATTCATTTCTATATTGCAGAGCTTGTTCTTTAATTTCCTTGGGTGCCTTTTCATATTTATTTATGAAAGTATTGCAAGCCTCAATAGTATTATCAGAAACCGCAATATTCCACAACTGTTTACACACATCTTCAAAATCTTTATTAATTCTTGATTGAGTAAGGCCTAATTTTGCAAACCGTTCTTTATCACTTGTTGAAATAGATGGATATAGTGTTTTTGCCTGCAACAAATATTCATATGCTTTGTTCAAATCATTTTTTTGATATTCTTTGGTTGCATATAATATACCGTAAACATGATTAAACAATACATTTTGAGGTTGATTTGCAATAGCTTGCACCAACCGTTTCTCTAATTTATCATATTCGGCATCAGCATATAATTTATAATACATTTCTTGTGAATACCCCATATGAAAACTCACAATAAGAATCACGAATACCAACAAAACCCGATTCATACCCATACACTATTTAAAGTAGTACAAAATAATTAATATTAGCTAAAATTCAAAACTACTCAATTTATTGTTTACGGCACAATATTTTGAATAGTTTGCTGCAATAAAGAAAATTATTTTTATTCTATACCCCAAAGGTATTCCCTATTTATTGCACATAGTACAATATTCTTTTTTAAATTCGGGATTTTCTAAAAGTTGAAAAGAAAATTTACCGGAATCCATGAGTTCACAAAAGCGATATTTATTCATATTGGTAGCACGATTTACTGCATCCATAAATGCTTTTGTATGATGCATATAATCGGTATGAGTACACATAGCTAAGAAAGTAAAAATAAAATCTTCGTTTACAGCAGGATTATTAACCATAGGAGACATAAGTGAAAGCGGATATTCATAATCATTCATTTCAATAAAAATACTTGCTAAATTCATTGCACCTTTCCAATCGGTTTTATCAATTTGAATAATATCTTTAATTCGAGTAAAAGCCGCATCAACAAAAGCTTCTTCATCGGCTACTTTAAACGTTTTATTTAATGATTTTAAAGATTTTATTTGTAATTCCAAATTAAGAGGATCAACAGCATATTTTGGTAATGATGAAATAAGTAAGGCATCTATTTCTTTTTGCATATCACTCACATAAAACTCATTATCAATAGTTTCTAACATTAAACGTGCAAATATCCAATTGCGTTTTATGTACATATTATCCATATCTAAAGCCATAAGACGCTTCATTTCTTTCAAGAAATCTAAATCAATAGGCATTCTGCGAGCCGTATAATTCAACCACACTTTATTCATCTGTAATCCGGCATATGCAGCTTTATCAGGTATTATCATTTTATCGATAGTCAATCGAGAATATCTATTGGAAAGCACTTGTTGCATTATATATTTTTGAATAGCAAGAGCTTGCACATCATTAAAGTTTTTTAATGCTTTATGAAATGCATACAATACATATTCTTGTTCTTTTTGTGGCGTTGAAATATCATATTCTGCACGTATTTTAATTTCGGCAAATCTATGTTTTTTAAGAAT
This sequence comes from Bacteroidota bacterium, assembly GCA_029266015.1. Lineage (GTDB taxonomy): Bacteria > Bacteroidota > Bacteroidia > Bacteroidales > UBA1715 > MWCJ01. Next base: position 1,386 of record JAJUFK010000187.1, on the reverse strand, counting down.
AAACTCCATTCGTTTTAAATTATCGCCTTGTTTAATATAAGTAAGAATTTCATCTTTGGTTTTAGTTCTCAAAAATTGATATTCGGTACCTACCACATCACGATAAAACATATCCCATGATTCCTGACTTAATGTTGTAATAGGAGCTGAATTATTTGTATATTGATTCAACGCATTTAAAATACTATTAATTCTATCACCTCGTAGTTTCATATTATTTTCGGCAGTTCCATCAATTGAAGAATATGCTGTAATTGTAATATTTAATGGTCTAAATGATGGTTGTTTTAAAGAATCAATAAACGCTTGAATATCTTCTTTTTTATAGGTTGATCTACCTACTTCAAATGGAATAATAAAAGTAATAGTATCTATTTCGTATTTTGGTTTATAAATAAACGTATTATATTTAGTAACCGTATCAGGGAATGGTTGTAAATCAAGCTTTTCGGCTGTTTCAAATTGTTTAGTATATGCCGGAAAAATATTTTTACATACACGTTTATCTTTAATTATAACCAAATTCAATTCATAATCTTTAATTCCTTCGGGCAATGTACCCATTTTAAGTTTCAATTTAGTTGAAGCATTTCTGCCTGTTTCAAGATTTAGTTTTTCAAAATTACTGAAATATACCGGTTTTGTAAGTGTTCCTCGTGTTTGCAATTGTTTATTTACAATATTAGCACCTTTACATGGATATTGATTTTCAAGAACTATATCTACGGCTAATCCATCTTTAGGATATTTTAAAATTTTTCGCAACGATTTATAATCTGATGTAGAATAATAAATTTCACCATTTTCAACAGTAATTCCTTCTTGTAACTGACTTATATTTTTATATCGTTCACATGGTTTACATGTACGAGCATCATAGCCCTCAAGTCCATGTTGTGATTGATTAATTGGTAAGCCCGATTCTTTAATGGCTTTTTTATCCATACTTAACAAGTTATAATTACCAACACTTACAGCAACAAAAACTTTTTTATTTGTTTTATCTAATTTACACCCTATACCGGCAAAAACATATTTAGGATGCATAAGAACTTCTGCCGATTTACGTTTAAAAAACTGAAATGCAACTTCCTGAGCAACTTCATCATATGTGAGTAAGGTTTTACCTTTAGCTACTAAGGTTTTTATAGTAACTTCATCAGCTTGATGTATTCCGGCACCTGCTTCAATGAGTCTATTTTCTAATTGATATTTTTTTGGAGCATACGTAGCTCTTGTATCATCAACATCACTCATATATACCGCAAATTGTTGAGAAATAGTTTGCAATGTTTCATTAGGTACTAAAATTCGGGTATTGTTTTTTGTTAACTCTTTATTTATATAATATAAACACGCATCACGCAATAGCATTTCATCAAAAGC
>JAJUFK010000410.1 GCA_029266015.1 Bacteroidota bacterium | reverse complement strand
TATGAAAACAATTAATGTATTTTTTATTTCAATCTTTGCTTTAGCTCTTGTATCATGTGGTGGAGGCAAAAAAGAACAATCATCGGGTAATGCCCAGTTAGAAGGAACTATCACAATAGATGGTTCAAGTACCGTGTATCCTATTACCGAAGCAGTAGCTGAAGAGTTTAAGAAAATTCAACCAAATGTTCGTGTTAGTATTGGTGTTTCAGGAACCGGAGGTGGTTTCAAAAAATTTGGGCGTAATGAAATTGATATTAATAATGCATCGCGAACTATAAAAGCAAAAGAAATAGCTGCATGTGACTCAAGTAAAATTGAATATATAGGTTTAACAATTGCATATGATGGATTAGCAGTAATAGCAAATCCTCAAAATACTTGGTTAGAATCTATAACTGTTGAGGAATTGAAAAAAATATGGGAACCTGCTGCGCAAGGTAAAATTATGAAATGGAATCAAATTCGTCCAGAGTGGCCTAACAAAGAAATACACTTATTTGGTCCCGGTGTAGCTTCAGGTACTTATGATTATTTTACAGAAGCCATTGTTGGTGAAAGTGGAAGTAGTCGTGGAGATTTTACTGCAAGTGAAGATGACCATGTATTAGTGCAAGGTGTTGCTTCTGATATGTATGGTTTAGGATTTTTTGGATTAGCATATTATGAAGAAAATATGAATAAACTAAAATTAATTGGTGTAGATAATGGAAAAGGTGCTGTAAAACCCTCGTTAGAAACTGTGGCAAGTAAAGAATATGCTCCTCTTTCACGACCAATATTTATATATGTAAATAAAAATGCTGCAAAACGTGAAGAAGTTAAATCATTTGTTGAGTTTTATATGAAAAATGTTTCTGTATTAAGTAAAGATGTAGGATATATACCACTACCTGATTCATTGTATACAAAAGAATTACAGAAATTTCAAGATTTTATAAAATAGTACACCAAGTATTCTATGTGTTATGTTTTAAATGTAACACATAGAATATAATTTCATATCTCTATGGCAAAACCGGTACAAGAACGAATAATAGAGTTGTTTTTAAAAGGAAGTGCAATACTTACAGTATGTACAACGATTGGAATATTATTGGTGCTATTGTCTGAATCAATTCCTTTTTTTAAAGAGGTTTCAATTTTCGAATTTTTAACCGACACAGAATGGACGCCATTGTTTACCAATAAACGCTTTGGTATTTTACCATTAATAAGTGGAACTTTATTAGTTACATTAATATCTATAATTGTTGCAGTGCCAATAGGTATTATTATAGCCATTTTTCTAAGTGAGTATGCTTCTCCTAAATTTAGAAAAACGGTAAAACCAATGCTTGAAATATTGGCAGCAGTTCCTACAGTTGTTTACGGT
>JAJUFK010000112.1 GCA_029266015.1 Bacteroidota bacterium | reverse complement strand
AAACAGCTAGACCCATTTCTTCAAGATTATATAAAACAATACTCTCATCGTTCTCAAGCATTTTCAATAAAAGATTTTCAATAATTTGTATTCTATACAAAACAATATAGTTGACATTATTAAAAATGTTTGTTTCTATTTAATAACTCACGTAATTTTTCAAATTAGTAATTATATAAAAATGTATATTTGTACCGAATTCAAACAATTAATTTTTAGAACACATGGTTTATTTTTTTGAGGATAAAGAACATAAAGTAATAGCTGTAGATTTACAAACAACACTAACAGATGAAACAAAACAAAAATTACAATGGTTATTTGGTAATGCTAAATATATACAAACGCAAGAAATTTCCGGTAATTTTATTGGTCCTCGCAAAGAAATGATTACACCATGGAGTACAAATGCTGTAGAAATTACCCAAAATATGGGAATTTTAGGAATTTTTCGTATAGAAGAATTTATACCGGATACAGCAACTTTAGATTTTGACCCAATGTTGCAACGAAAATACAATGGATTAACACAAGACATTTTCTCAATTTCTCGTACTCCTGATCCAATTATTGAAATTGATGATATTGCAACTTATAACATTCAAGAAGGATTAGCTCTAAATGATGAAGAAATTGCATATTTAGAATCTCTTCCGAAAAAAATTGGCAGAAAACTTACCGATAGTGAAATTTTTGGTTTTTCACAGGTAAATTCAGAACACTGTCGTCATAAAATATTTAATGGAACTTTCATTATAGATGGACAAGAAAAACCATATTCATTATTTAAACTTATACGTCAAACAACCGAAGAGCACCCAAACCGTGTGGTGTCAGCATACAAAGACAATTGTGCATTTATACAAGGTCCTCGTATTCACATGTTTATTCCTCAATCACATAATAAACCCGATTATTTTACCATAAAAGAATATGAATCGGTAATTTCAATTAAAGCCGAAACACACAATTTTCCTACTACCGTAGAACCTTTTAACGGAGCAGCTACAGGAACCGGAGGTGAAATTCGTGATCGTATTGCAGGTGGTAAAGCAGCATTCCCTATAGCAGGTACCGCTGTATATATGACCTCATATACCCGTTTACAAAATCCTAATCGAATTTGGGAACAAGCAACAAAACCAAGACCTTGGTTATATCAAACGCCAAAAGATATTTTAATTAAAGCATCAAACGGAGCCAGCGATTTTGGTAATAAATTCGGTCAACCACTTATTTGCGGCAGCGTTCTAACATTTGAACATTTTGAAAACAACAAAAAATATGGTTTTGATAAAGTAATAATGCTTGCAGGTGGTATAGGATTCGGGAAAAAAGTTGACAGCCTCAAAGACGAACCTAGTGTACGAGATAAAGTTGTATTGCTTGGTGGCGACAATTACAGAATTGGTATGGGAGGAGGAGCTGTATCTTCTGTAGCAACAGGTGAATATAACAATGCAATTGAATTAAACGCTGTACAAAGAAGTAACCCCGAAATGCAAAAACGAGCTTATAATGCAATACGTGCATTAGGTGAAATGGACAATAATCCTGTAATTTCTATACATGACCACGGTGCCGGAGGTCACCTCAATTGCCTTTCGGAATTGGTAGAAGCTACTGGAGGTATTATTAATATTGATGCACTCCCAATAGGTGACCCTACCCTTTCGGCCAAAGAAATTGTTGGTAACGAATCGCAAGAACGAATGGGGCTTGTAATACACGCTAAAGATATTGATTTACTCAAAGAAATTGCTGATAGAGAACGTGCCCCTATGTATGTAATAGGTGAAACAACAGGTACGCATCAATTTACTTTTATCAACAATAAAACAGGTGAAAAACCAATTGATTTACAATTGGAAGACATGTTTGGTAACCCACCGAAAATAATAATGCAAGATAATTGCATAAAAGAATATCATACAGAAATTTCTTACGATACCAGTAAAATACATACATATATTTCTCAAATTTTACAATTAGAATCTGTAGCATGCAAAGATTATTTAACCAACAAAGTTGACCGATCGGTTACTGGTAGAATTGCCACACAACAATGTTGCGGGAAACTTCAATTACCCTTGAATAACTGCGGTGTTGTTGCTCTTGATTATGTTGGGAAACGAGGTATTGCAACAGCATTAGGGCATGCACCCGCTGCCGGAATAATTTCAGCAGCAAATGGATCAATTCTTTCAATTGCAGAATCATTAACAAACATTGTATTTACACCAATTGAAGAAAAACTACAAGGAATATCATTAAGTGCAAATTGGATGTGGCCATGTAAAAATAAAGGTGAAGATGCTCGTTTATACGAAGCTGTAGAGGCTGCCAGTAATTTTGCAAAAGCCTTGGGCATAAATATTCCAACAGGGAAAGATTCCTTATCGATGACTCAAAAATACAAAGACGGTGATGTAGTATATTCTCCGGGTACAGTTATTATAACATCGGTAGGTGAAGTTACCGATATTACAAAAACAATTGAACCTGTAGTACAACCTATTGATGACTCAATAATTGTTTATATTGATTTCGGTAAATCAGGACAATCATTAGGAGGATCGGCATTTGCTCAAATTACCAATTCTCTTGGAAACACTACCCCAACTGTAACTGATGCTCAATATTTTGCAAAAGCATTTAATGCAATTCAAAACTGTTTAGAAAATAAACAAATATATGCGGGGCACGATATTTCTGCCGGTGGACTATTAACATGTTTGCTCGAAATGAATTTTGCAAATACTCAGAGTGGAATGAATATTAGTATTGAAAGATTTACAAATTCAAATAGTGTTGAAGTATTATTCAATGAAAACCCGGCAATTGTAATCCAAACCAATGCAAATACACTTGCATCGTTAAAATCTCAAGGAATTGAATGTATTGAATTGGGAACTGTTACTTCAAATAATAAACTTACAATTCAAACAAAAACAGAAAGTCTTGTATTTGATATTCCGGAACTTCGTAAAACGTGGTATACAACTTCATATTTGCTCGATTGTGAGCAAAGTGGTAATAAAAAAGCATTGGAACGCTTTGAAACATTTGCTACCACTCCACTAAAATATACATTTCCCAAACATTTTAAAGGAAATGAACAAGCATATAATCTAAATTTATATAGAACAAAACCAAGCGGTATTCGTGCCGCTATAATTCGCGAAAAAGGTGTTAATGGCGATAGAGAAATGGCATGGTGTCTTCATGCTGCCGGATTTGATGTAAAAGATGTACACATGACCGATTTGATACATGGACGTGAAACATTACAAGACATTTCAATGATAGTATTTGTTGGAGGATTTTCAAATTCAGACGTATTAGGCTCGGCTAAAGGTTGGGCAGGAGCATTTTTATATAATCCTAAAGCAAAACAAGCATTAGATGCATTTTATGCTCGCCCCGACACAATGAGTTTAGGTGTTTGCAATGGTTGTCAACTAGTTATTGAATTAGGGTTACTTCATCAAAATCATGATAAAAAACCAAAAATGCTTCATAATGATTCTCATAAATTTGAATCAAATTTTATAGGTGTAAAAATTAAACCAAGTAGCAGTATTATGCTTAAATCACTTGAAAATACTGAACTTGGTATATGGATAGCACATGGCGAAGGTAAGTTTAATTTACCGAAAGACGAATCTTCGTATCAAATAGCATTACAATATTCATACAAGAGTTACCCGGCAAATCCTAACGGTAGCGATTATAACACTGCCGGAATATGTTCAGAAGACGGACGTCATTTAGCAATGATGCCACATTTAGAGCGTGCATTGTATCCATGGAATTGGGCATACTACCCTTCTGAACGAAGCAGCGATACTATTTCACCATGGATTGAAGCTTTTATAAATGCTCGAATATGGATAGAAAATCAAAAATAAACAAATATGATTTACGTAAACACAGATTTTATTCAAGGAAAAACTATTAGCGAAACATTAGGACTTGTTCGTGGTAGTACAGTTAGAGCTCGTAATATTGGAAACGATATACTTGCTTCACTTAAAAATATAGTAGGAGGTGAAATTTCCGATTATACTAAACTATTGGCAGAAGCTCGAGAAGAAGCTATATCTAGAATGCTTGATGATGCAAAACGTTTAAATGCAGATGCAATTGTTAATGTTCGTTTTATGACTTCAACTGTTGGTCAAGGTATGGCAGAAATTATGGCATATGGAACAGCGGTAAAATTTGTATAATATGGAACATCCTGAATATATTCCTATATATATATATGGAATAGCAATAGTTATATGTATTCCTATTATAGTATATCTTGTAATAAAACGTATTCGCGACAAAAACAAAGAAACCTTTGAAAAACGAGATAATTAATCTTACATGTATAGTATAGCTCATACATTAATTCTATGCTTATTATCTAATTTTATAAACTTTTGTACAAACTAATATTTATTATTGCAAATAAATTTTATTTTTGTACCTCAATTAAAATAGAGTAAAAACGTAATTAATACTTTTTTGTATGCAATTTGGATATTTTGACGACGCAAAAAAAGAATATGTATTAACCACACCTAAAACTCCAATAAAATGGATAAACTATGTGGGTACATTAGATTTTGGTGGTATTATTGATACTACAGGTGGTTCAATCATTTGTAAAGGCGATCCTGCTCTCAACAGAATCACCAAATATATAGCACAAATGCCACAATCTGATTTTAAAGGTTCAACAGTATATATTCGAATTAAAAACAGTGATGGTACTTACAATGTTTTTTCACCTTTTTACACACCAACACTCAAACCTCTTGATAAATTTGAATGCCATATAGGACTTTCATACACAACATGGATTGTAGAAGCATTTGGAGTAAAATCTGAAATTACAGTTTTTGTACCACAAGGTTCACAAACTGTATTACAAGATATAAAAGTTACTAATATTTCGGGTAAAGACCTTGAAATAGATGTAATTCCGGTATATGAATTTACACATTTTGATGCTCTAAAACAATTAACAAATGCCGATTGGGTTCCTCAAACAATGACACTAAACGGACATTGGGAATCAACAGGTCATGTTATACTTGAGCAATATGCATTCATGAAAAAACAATATGCTGTAAATTTAGTTACCTGCGACCGCCCGGTATCTTCATTTGAAGGTGATAGACGTGTATTTTTAGGTGATTTTGAATATGGTTCATTTGCAAATCCTCTTTCATTACAAAAGCCGGAATTATTTAATTCAGAATGTGTACGAGGAGACAATGTTGCTGTATTACTTATAAAATTTGGTACTATGCCGAATGGTTCAACACAAAGAACTGTTACACAACTTACACAAAAACAATCAATTGCTCAAGCTCAAGAGGAAATTCAAAAATATAGAAATCTGGCAAATGTTGATAAAGCATTTTCTGATTTAGCTGCATGGTGGGATAATTATTTACAAGTAATGACTATTGAATCACCTGATGCTTCATTTAATTCAATGATTAATGTACACAATCCACGTCAGTGTCATACTACCAAAAACTGGTCACGTTATCTATCATTATATCAACTAGGATTTGGAAGTTCACGCGGTATAGGATTCCGTGACTCTTCACAAGATTTACTTGGAGCAATGTCTCACATGCCGGAAGAAGCACGTGTATTGGCAGAAAATTTACTTTCTGTGCAATTACCAAATGGTTCAGCTATGCACCAATATTTTCCATCAACAATGGAAGCTAACGAAGGTGACTCACGCGAAGAACCACACTTACCTGATTATTATGGAGACGACCATTTATGGATTGTTCAAACAGTATCACAATATTTAAAAGAAACAGGAAATTTTGATTTCTTGAAAAAAGAAATAACATTTTATGACAAAAAATTACCTATTGAACAACGCGAAAAAGCAAGTGTTTGGGAACATTTAAAACGAGCAATAAACTTTACTTGGAACGATAGAGGTCAACACGGGTTACCTCATTTAGGATTTGCAGACTGGAATGATACTGTAAATTTAGGATACGGTGCAGAATCTTTATTCAATGCTAATTTATTTGGAAAAGCAATTATAGAAATGCTTCCTATGTGTGATATAATGGGTGAACCGGAATACAAAAAAACATTGGAGTCATACTATGCCGAAATGAAAAAAGCTGTTAATGAACATGCATGGGACGGCGAATGGTGGAAACGATACTTTAAACCAAACGGAGAAGCACTTGGCTCAAAAGAAAACACCTATGGAAAAGTATTTACCAACGGACAATCATGGCCTGCTATTTCCGGATTTGCAGAAGGCGAACGGTTAACTAAGGCTCTTGATACTGTTTTTGAAAAATTAAATACTGCTTTTGGTATTAAATTAAGTTGGCCCGGTTACAACGGTTTTGATCCAAGTTTAGGAGGCGTATCTACTTATCCTCCGGGTGCTAAAGAAAATGGAGGTATTTTCTTACATGCAAACCCATGGATGATGATAGCAGAAACCATTGCAGGACGTGGAGACAGAGCATATCAATATTATAATCAGATTAACCCGGCATCAAAAAATGACAAATTATTGATTTTTGAATCGGAACCATATTGCTATCCTCAAAATGTGTTAGGAGATGAACATAAACAATTTGGTATGGGACGAAATGCTTGGTTATCGGGAACTTCTTCATGGACTTATGTTGCCGGAACGCAATGGATAGTTGGAGTTAGACCTGCATTAGATGGTTTAATTATTGACCCATGTATTCCTACAACATGGGAAAAATTTAAAGTAACACGAAAATTCCGTGGCGCTATCTATAAAATAACAGTATCTAACCCCAATAAAATATCAAAAGGTGTTAAAAAAATCGTTGTAAACGGTTCTGAAATTCAAGGAAACAAAGTACCTGTATTTACAAGCGGTGAAGTTATAGTAGAAGTTACTATGGGATAATATAATTTTTTCACTATAAAATAAAAAAGGCGTTTCAATTATTACTGAAACGCCTTTTTTTATTCACATTATAAAAAAAAATACACATTATAACCATATATACTTTCCAAAAACAAATATTCCAACTATAACGGCAACAATTGCACTGATAAGTACAGCTGCTGCCGAAATATCTTTTACTTGTTTTATTTGCTCGTTAAAATCAGGACTTACAACATTTGCTAATATTTCAATTGCAGAGTTAAAAAATTCACAAACCCACACAAAACCAATTGCAAATAAAACACATATCCACTCTATACATGTAATTGAAAGATATACCCCCATTCCAATTACGACTATGGTTGCAAAAAAGTGAATCAACATGTTTTTTT
>JAJUFK010000378.1 GCA_029266015.1 Bacteroidota bacterium | reverse complement strand
GTACTTTGTTTGTTACGTATTGTGGTTACTTTAATGTTATGGAAATGTTAAGAAAACAACCGTAATGTTAATTTATAATTAACAAATAGGGAAAAAATAAAAAATGAAATTACTTAATTTAATCATTATAAGCTAGTTGAAATTGCAAATTGATAGTGTAAACATTAATAAGTTATTAAGATATCCAAATATATTGTTTTACCTTATTGTCTATTATAAATTTGTGTATTGTGGTTTCGAATAAAATAATTACATTCTTATATAGAGTAAATAATAATTTTAAAATTACCGTATAAATAAAACTATACCAGCATCAATAATTAATAAAGAATTAACACATTAAATATTTAATAACAAAAATTATAAAAAATTTAATTGTTAACGATAATTTAACATTAAATTGAGTATTTATTTTAATTAAAGCTATTTTTTTGCCAAAAAATTAACATTAAATTGATTTTATGAGAAAAATTACCATTGTAAGTATTCTAAGCTTATTAGCTTTAATACAAGTATCGTATGCACAAGATACAATTAAACCAGTTAGTGCCAGCGTAAAACCTTTTGTTCCGGTAGGAAAAATTGGTACTACTGTATATTCAGGATTTCAAACACAAACTGTAGGAACAGAAATAACACAAACCGGTTTTATTTTAGATAGAGCATATTTAGGATATACCTATAATCCTACCGAATCATTAAGTGGTGAAGTAAAAATTGACGTTGGAAGCCCTTCTGATATTAGTGATAATGATATAGAATTAAAACGTAGATTTATGTATGTACGCAATGCATACGGCAAATATAAAATTAATAATACTTCAATCTTGTTTGGTATTATTAACAGTAATCAATACAAATTACAAGAAACTACATGGGGATATAGATATGTGTACAAGTCGTTTATGGATCAACATAAATTTGCAAACTCTGCAGATATAGGTATTAGTATAGAACATACAATAGCAGATTATTTATCTGTTGACGCTTCGGTTTGCAATGGAGAAGGCTACACAAAATTACAGTCTGATATGGATTTTATATATCAATTAGGAGCTGTATTTAAACCTAATAAAATAGTTACATTTAGGTTGACAGGAGATTATTCAAATCTACAATACAAACCTGTTACCATTGGAAGTTTCTTAAGTATTCAACCAATAGAAAAATTAACATTAAGTGCCGAATATAATATAAAACTCAATTACGAAGGCAAAGAAGAAAAAAATCTTACCGGTTCATCAATATATGCAAATTACAACATCAACGAACAATTTAAAGTATTTGCTCGTCGCGACGATTTGCAATCAAATACATTAGATGGACAACAAAATCCATGGAATTACTCAAAAAATGGTGTTGCATATATTGGCGGTATAGAATACTCTCCTAACAAATATTTACGCATTGCTGCAAATTATCAAAATTGGATTTTTGAAGATACAAGTAAAGAAACAAAACAAGCATTTGGAATCCTTACTGAATTAAAATTTTAACAAAAGAAACTTATTACACAAAAAGGGAGTTATTACTAACTCCTTTTTTTTACTTTTGTATGTTAAGAAATTGTAAACTTTTTTATGTATATATATGGAGAATTATTATCTTTTATTAGTTGGTATTTTATTTTTATTTGCAATAGTAGACGTTATAGTAGGAGTAAGTAACGATGCTGTAAATTTCTTAAGCTCGGCAATAGGTGCCAAAGCGGCACCGTTTTATGTTATAATGATTGTTGCATCATTAGGGGTTTTAGCTGGAGCAATATCATCTGACGGCATGATGGAAATAGCACGCTCCGGAATATTCATTCCCAGCATGTTTACCTTCAACAACATAATGCTCATTTTTGTGGGAGTTATGATAACCGATGTGTTACTCTTAGACACATTTAATTCATTAGGT
>JAJUFK010000408.1 GCA_029266015.1 Bacteroidota bacterium | reverse complement strand
GTTCTGCAAAATTTATTTGTAATGCATATACGTCGTATAATTCTCCTAAATCTATTTGTGCATATTCTCCTTTGTTCCCGCTACGTGCCGACCAATAGGTGCGGATATTTTCATCAGTTATATTAGTAGGTTCAAATCCGGGTAACCATGATGAAACTGTAACTTTTTTATTGTATGAAAGTAACATCCAACCGGTAAACATATCGGACGAGTTTGCAATTTTTTTATGTGGCATATACTGTGGATAATCACCAAATTTTGTATATGTATACATAGTTCCTACAGCATCATATTGAACAGGATACAATACTAATCTACGTTCAAACATATGCTTTTGTGAGATTGTGGCTGTAGATATATGCCACAGATTGCCATACACATCGGCAAAGGTACTGCCATGTCCTGCACCATTTATAAATCCACTTGGCTTATATGAAAATGGGTTGTGTTTAGCAATAGTATAAGGCCCTAAGGGAGAATTGGCTATATATACAGCATCGCAATAACTCATAAATTCAGTGCCCGGACCCGAATATTGCAAATAATACGTACCATTGTATTTATTTACCCACGCCCCCTCTATCCAAGGACTTTGATTTTGCAATGTATTGTAATCGCCTGGAACTTCCCACCCATTCACATTTGGTTGAGCGTAGAGTAAAGTTTTAGGTTCGCCAATAATTTTAAAATTATTGGTATAATCCATTTTTGCACCATATATGGGATTTTGATTGGAACAGCCCCAATACACATACAATGAATTATCATCGTCGAGAAAAAAAGCAGGGTCCCACATAGGAATTTCAATACTATCGCAGGCTATATGCCATTTACCCGTTTCGGGTTGTGTAGTTTTATATATTGTATTTTTAGTATGCGACGAAGCCATAAAATATAATGTGTCTCTTATAACGATAGCTGTAGGAGCATAATCTTCTATAGGTAATGTAGAGCACGGAATAAATTTCCATGATTGTAAATCGGTTCCTTCCCAGTAGCCACCTGATTTTGATGCAAACAAATAATATTTGTTTTTATACCGCACTACAGTAGGGTCTGCAGTTTCACGACGCGACGGGGTATCTAAACAAAACCTATAACTAATAGATACCGGATTGCAATATGTACTAGCATGAGTCGGTTTATTGGAATGAGTACATTGCATAAAACACAATGTAAGAATACTTATACACCCAAACAGCAATTTCATTGTTATTTTTTTCGTAATTTAATATTACCTAAAAAGTCTATAGTTTTACGTAATAAACGGTAATATAAGAATACATAAGAAACAATAGACATAAGCCAAATTATAATAGCATTTGCCCAATATGTACTAATGTAATATCCAAAAACCCACCTTTACGCCGGAGCCGCCCACACCCACTTTCACCCCCACCGCCACACATGTCATCGAAACGGCCACGCTTGCCCCGGAAGCTCCCCTGAC
>JAJUFK010000090.1 GCA_029266015.1 Bacteroidota bacterium | reverse complement strand
TGTAGTTTTTGCACCATTTCGGCACATCAAGGCAAATTTGTGGTAAGCAGGTCCAAACAATCGATACTGCAAGAGCTATCGGACATATCGCGCATGCCATATTTCAAAGGACATATAACCGATTTGGGTGGGCCTTCTGCAAATATGTATTGCATGCAGGGCAAGGATTTGGAATTGTGTAAGGTATGCAAACGAGCATCGTGTTTGTTTCCGGCAAAATGTAAAAACCTCAACGACGACCACAGCAACTTGATAGCATTGTACAAAGAATCGGTTCGGATACCGGGCATAAAGCATGTAACCATAGGTAGCGGTATTCGGTTAGACTTACTGCAAGGCAGCAAAACCGAACGAGAATATACATCGCTTTTGTTGCAAAAACATGTATCGGGTCGTTTGAAAGTAGCACCGGAACATACAGAACCACAGGTGCTTTCGCTTATGCGTAAACCACCGTTTGCATCGTTCGAAGCATTTAAAAAAGTATTTGACGAACACAATACAACATATGGATTGCGGCAGCAGTTAATACCGTATTTTATATCGTCGCACCCTGGGTGTAGTGCACATGATATGAAACACTTGTCGAACCGGTTGCGGAATCTTAACATAATGCCCGAGCAAGTACAAGATTTTACACCTACTCCTATGACACTGGCTACGGTAATGTATTACACGGGGATCAATCCATATACCGGCAAACCGGTATTTTCGGCAAAAACCAAAGCCGAAAAAGATGCTCAAAAATCATCGTTTTTTTGGTATCGCAAAGGAAAAATGTAATGTTTTACATGTTTTTCAGTCTGAATATTGTTTTTTGTAAACAACTGAACAATAAAAAAATACAATTAATTAGAAAATTAATTATATATTTGTATAAACTCAACAATCTTACTTATGGACGTAGAAATTTTAGCTCGCATTCAGTTTGCCTTTACAGTAGGTTTTCACTACATTTTTCCACCTCTGAGTATAGGATTAGGATTGCTCATGGTGTTGTTTGAAGGCATGTATCTAAAAACTAAAAACAAGGAATATGAAGTTCTTGCACGGTTTTGGACAAAAATATTTGCGTTAACTTTTGTACTTGGAGTAAGTAGCGGTATTGTTATGGAGTTTGAATTTGGCACCAATTGGGCTCGTTACTCACGGTTTGTGGGTGATGTGTTTGGTAGTCCGCTTGCAGCAGAAGGCGTATTTGCATTTGCACTGGAAAGCACGTTTTTAGGAATTCTTATTTTTGGTTGGAATAAAACAAAACCAATAATGCACTTTATTTCTACTATTGGTGTGTTTTTGGGTTCTCTGTTTTCGGCAGTGTGGATAGTAGTGGCAAATAGTTGGCAACAAACACCTGCAGGTTTTGAAATACGTGGTGAGGGAGCTATGGCTCGTGCCGAAATTACCGATTTTTGGGCTATGGTTTTTAACCCATCTACAGTTGACCGCGTGTTGCACGTATGGATAGGTGCATTATTGGCAGGAGCATTTTTAGTTTTGAGTGTGCATGCTTATTATTTATTAAAAGGACGATATATTGAAATTTCTAAAAAAGCATTTCTAATAGCATTGGTAGTTGCAACTGTTTTCTCTCTTTCGCAATTACATAGCGGACATGCGTCGGCTGTGGGGGTTGCACAAAATCAACCGGCAAAACTTGCAGCACTTGAAGGGCATTATACAACCGGTCCCGGCGATTTGTATATATTAGGTTGGGTAAACAATGAAACACAAGAAGTTACCGGTCTTAAAGTTCCCGGAGGATTATCATTTTTATTGCATTATGATTTTAAAACACCGGTAATAGGGTTAGATCAATTTGCAAAAGAAGATCAACCTTCACAAGTAAATGCCGTATTTCAAACGTATCATTTGATGGTTGCTATAGGTATGATGCTCATAGGATTAACCTTGTTTGCATGTTTTATGTGGTGGCGTAAAAAGTTATTTGATACGCGGTGGTTATTAGTAGCATTTGTTTTTGCAGTACTATTACCTCAAATAGCAAATCAAGTGGGATGGATAGCTGCCGAAATGGGTCGTCAACCATGGATAGTATATGGTTTATTGCGAACAAGTGAAGCATTTTCGGCAACAGTTACAGCACCGCAATTATTATTTTCATTGATTATGTTTGGTGCAATATATTTACTATTATTGGTATTGTTTATATACTTACTTACCAAAAAAATACTTCACGGTCCCTATGACGAAGTTACACCACAATCATCAGTATCAACCCTTTAATTGCTAGTGAATATGGAAACTATTTTAGGTTTAGATTACCCATCACTTTGGTTTATAATAATAGCAGTATTGTTTATAGGATATGCTATATTAGACGGGTATGATTTTGGAGCAGGTACATGGCATTTATTTTTTAAGGATAATACCGAACGCCGAATTGCAATTAACGCAGTAGGACCACTATGGGATGGCAATGAGGTATGGTTGGTAATAGGCGGAGGAGCTTTGTTTGCAGGATTTCCGCTTATGTATGCAACATTGTTTTCGGCTATGTATATTCCATTTATGTTGTTTTTGTTGTTTCTTATCTTTAGAGCTATTTCAATAGAATTTCGCAGTAAAGAGCCTATGGCATGGTGGACAAAAACATGGGATATAAGTTATAGTGTTTCAAGTGGTATGCTTGCTTTACTACTTGGGGTTGTGTTAGGTAATGTAATACAAGGTATGCAAGTAGGCAATAATTTTGATTATGCCGGAACAGGATTTTTTGAATTTCTCACACCCTATCCTTTGGTAATTGGATTACTTTCCTTATCGGTTATGATGTGGCACGGAGCATTATTCCTTATGTATAAAACCGAAGGAGCAATGCAACAAAAGATTATACAATTAGGAAAAATAGGCTTTATTATATTTGTTGTGTTGTATATAGTAGCTACTATATTTACCGTATATGCTGTACCTCAAAATGTATCTGTATTTAATTCAAATCCCGTATTTTGGATATTTCCTTTGCTTGTGCCTGTAGTAATAGCATTGAGTTATATATTGTATAGTAAAACAAAGTATGTGTATGCGTTTATCTGTTCATCGCTTACTATTGGTTTGTTGTTGATAGTTGCAGCTATGGGAGTATTTCCTAATTTATTAGTTTCAACAATAGATCCGGCAAATACTATTACTATATATAATGCAGCTTCATCAGAAAAAACGTTGGGAATCATGTTACTTATTGTTTCTATTGGAGCGCCGTTGCTTATAGCATATACAGTAATTGCATTATATATTTTTAGAGGAAAAGTAAAGTTAGATGAAACAAGCTATTAACTCTTAATAGTATTTTTTATACTAAGTATAGTATCAATAGTAAATTCATTGATACTGAACATTTTTTCGTACAAAATGCAACCAATTTCCTAAAAAATTAGTCCTATATTTTGGTATATTATATTATCTTTGTACGAATTTTATCCTAAATAAAAAATACTTACTATGAACAAAATACTATATACAGTTATTTTTTGTATATTTTCTTTGTATACTGCATATGCACAATTTGTTCCTATTACAAATTGTCCCCAAATAAAGATTAATTCAGGTAATCCTGCTTTTCCGTTTCCGCAATTTTTAGAATATAAAGCAGGTAAAACATTAGCAAAATATAATTCAGAGGGAGTAACACATGCCGACATGGAAAAAACTATGCGCGAGGCTTATGAAATTATGTCGCATCGCTGTAGATTGACAGGGCAAACATATTGTGGTGTGCCATATATTAATTTCAATAATAACACAGTACCGCACAATTTCAACACATTTGTATCAGAAGGAGACGGGTATATGCTTATGGCAGCAGCTATATTTGCCGATCAGCCAACATTTAACGGATTGTGGATGTGGATACATGACAATAGAATGAGTAAAGTTACAAAATATAAAGATTGTCAACCGCTTCGTCCAACACAAAAAACGGGGCCGTATATAGCAGGATGGAATTGTACCGAAACAACACCTGCAAATGACGGTTCAACACATTCGGCTACCGATGGCGATTTTGATATAGCAATGGGATTATTGATAGCATATCGACAATGGGGAGAATTTATGTATCATAACGGTACATTAGTAAAAGATGCATGTGGGAATCCAATTTCTTTAAAAGAAGCTGCCGAAAAAGCAATAAAAGCTTTGGTAGATACTATACCCGATTATATGGACAATGGTGCATTTGCAGGCTATATGAGTGGTATAATAGGCATAGACGGATATATTAAAAGTGGAAACACATGGGGAGAACTTACTATGTGGCGAGCTACACAAAATACATATCCGTGGGCAAAGGCTTTGCCAACCTTGGGAGGTAATTATGGTGCACATTATTTTGATTATAATGCACCTGCATATTGTAGAGAATTTGCATATTTCTTAGAAACTGAAGGAAATGGAACCCCGTGGCAAATCAATCAATTTAAGCGGGCCGAAGCTTCCAGTGATTGGCTCATGGGACAAGCATATGCACAAGGATATATACCATCTATAGGAAAAGTGTATTGTACTACCGATGGCACATTTACGTTTGGTTCCTTTAATTCCGGTGAGGACTTTCGAGCCTCATGGCGAACTATTTTAAATTATGTATGGAATGGGAATCCTACTACTAAGTGGGACCCGGTAACACATCAAGTCGTGAATGGAGGCAATACATATGAACGGGACATGGCTATACGGCATGCAGCTATGCTCAAAGAACCAAAAGCAGGCGGTACGGTTCGATGCAAAAAAATGGGAGCATCACCCGACCCGGGGCAACCTATGTGGAAAGGTGAGGCTCAAATTCCTCAAAGTTGGGATTTAAATGGTAATATATTGGAACAAGCCGGATCCAATTATGCACTAGGCACAGGTGCACCTGCAGCAGTAGCATCGGGTGATTTAGAATTGATAGCCGATATGTACAGACAATCGGAATTGGTATGGGATGATGCTTCAACCGAATCAAAAAATTTAACAGACGACCAACGATACATAATGAGTACTCCTAAATATTTTCACGGAATGTTTCGAGTACTTGGATTATTAACAAATTCGGGAAATTTACATGCTCCTAAAGATATGAAACCGGGGGCAAATATGAAAGTGTATATGTCGGTAAATAAAACCTACGTATATGCCGGCGATTTACTTACATATACTGTAGATTATAGAAATTATGGTAGTTTAGATGCTACAGGGGTTAAAATTACTACCCCACTTGATTCGGAGTATGAACTTGTAAGTGCTTCAAATGGGGGAACACTGCAAGCAGGCAGTATAGTATGGAATATAGGTACAGTTCCCGGATTTAAATCGGCTACAGGTATTCCGCCTACTACCGGTAAAGTAACATTTACGGTTCGTGTAAAAACGGCATTGCATCCATATATTTGTTTGCAAAGTACCATTACTGCAACAAATTGCGATAGTTGGACAAGCAATGAATATCCCAACAATGCAACTTATACAATGGAACGAAATTGTGTTGATATTTTGGCTAATCGTTCGTTAATTGTAAATAAAACTGCAAACAGAACTGAAATGAATCCTGCAAATGAGGTAAATTTTCGTGTTGATTTTGAAAACAAATCTACTGCCGATTCATGGTTAAATGGTGGTAGAGATCATGTAATTTTATCGTACGGTAATTTTATTCCACCTGGAGGAGGCTATTCATCTACCAGTTTTTATCAATTGTTCCGTTTTTGGAATGATGCACAAGAAGCATACATAAATATGAATAACTACCGAATTTCATATTTTATGAATGATGCTGCAGCTATGGGTTTATACAATGCCACAACAAATCCGACAGGGTGGACATTCCAAGTTGACAATCAAAATGATTTAGATAAATATGGATATAATCCTGCATCGGGACCAATAACATTTGCATATCAAAAAATTCCAAATGGAAGTGATGCAAATGGAGCATGGAATCAACGGTTAATGATCCGTTTTGCAAATACACTTATGGCAACATCTACACATGTGTACGACAAATTAGACAGTAAATATTTGTTACACAAAGGTGTGTGGGGACCTGCTTTAATCAGAGCAGTTTTAAGTGCTAATCCTACTGCAGATATGATAGTTCGAACATCTGATGACTGGTCATATTCATCTACGGTAAAATCTGCATCACTCGATGGGCAAGGTGAAACATTTACTCCTATTTCACCTGGTTGGGCAAATAGAGCCACACCAAATAAACCGATAACAAATTACTCTCGCCATTCGTGTAGTCCCGATCGTGCAAATTATGACAGAATCTTGGTTGAAGAATTTGATGGATATACCTGGCGTCGAATTTTAGGACGTGGCCCGCTGCCCGGAAAAGAAGCCGAAATGGTAGTAGTGGTTGATACTATTCCTAAAGAATTTACATGGAAAGCATTTAAAACCGATAAAGCATTGGGCATTACCGCAACATATACTCCTGCACCAAACGGAGCTAATTATACCGGAATTGTAAAATGGCAAATACCTTCAATGCTTGTTGGTGAAAAAGGGTTCTTGGAATATACTGTAATTGCTACCGGTACTTGTCCTATGGCCGATAAAAATGTTGTAAATAAAGCATGGATATATTCATCAACCGATTCACCTACATCGAGCGAAGCACCGGTTAAAATTACCTGCGATTTTGTGCCGGAACCTATTACACCAACCTCTATTACAAAAACTGCCGATAAAACTACCTATGCGGTAAATGATAATATAGTTTATACCATTGATTATGTACAAAAACAAGGTGCTATTGCAATTGACCCATTAACTGCAGCTTCTACAACATCTAATTGGGTTGCACCTGCAGGTAGTCCGGGATTACCAACAAATGTTGGCGGTGATTTAACAGTACCATGGACCGATCCAAAATATTTCTACAATAAATACTCGCATGGAACCAATGGAACTCTAACGTTTACAATAGATTTAACTACAAACGGGTGGAATAGTTTCTCGCTTTTGTTCAGGTATAAATCGGGAAAACCCGGAACAGCTGGATTTGATGGGGTTGCTCTTAATATATGGCCGGGTAAAAACGGAATTGGAGCAGGTCTTGTAATTTCGTGTATGAACAACAATACCTTGGTACGACGCGATGGTGAAACATCACCACTTAGTTATAGTGCTCCTGCTACACCATTAACCATAACGGTTCGTTTGTTAGATGATAAAATGAGTGTATGGGTGAATTCTGACCCTGAAACAAATACACCATTAGTAACATATTCGGGATTAAAAATTCAGGCTGGTTATGTAGGATTTTATAATGGAAAATCTGATTCAGGATTGAGTGGTGGTGGAGAAAATTCGAATAATTATCGTATTAAAAAATGGGATTCACGTTTTGACTCTGCATTTGATTTAGAAATTTCTGATATTTTGCCTACCGTAACATCTTTTGTAAGTGCTACAAACTCGGGAACACATAGTGCCGGAAAAGTTACTTGGCCAATTATTGGAGGTCCGGTATTATATAATACTCCTTTTCAATATAAAGTTACAACCAAATTAACTTCGTGTCCAACAAGCGGTAAAATTGTGAATTATGCCTATGTTAACGGGTATGGATTCAAAAAGGATTCGTTGGCTGCAATGAATATTGTAAATTGCGGTGCTCCTCCATGTCCGGCGGCACCAACAGTTACAGCAACTGTTACTTACTGTAAAGGTGCTATAGCAACTGCTCTTACAGCTACCGGCACTGCGCTCAAATGGTATACGGTAGCAACCGGCGGTAGCGGGTCAACTACTGCACCAATTCCTTCTACTGCATCTGCAGGAACGACAAGTTATTATGTTACACAAACAACCAATGGCTGTGAAAGTCCGCGAGCAAAAATTGATGTAGTTGTTATAGAAACAGCGAAACCAACGGTGATTACTCCTGTTACTATATGTAAAGATGTCACAGCAACAGCTCTTACAGCTACCGGTACAGATCTTAAATGGTATAATAGTGCAAATACATTACTTTCTGTTGCTCCTACTCCTATAACAACTACCGTAGGAAATACAGATTATTTTGTTACACAAACGCTTAATTCGTGCGAAAGCGATAAAGAAAAAATTACCGTTTCTATCATTCAAACTGCAGCGCCTACGGTTACTACACCTGTTAATTATTGTTTGCAACAAACAGCAACAGATCTTACTGCCACAGGAACTGCACTAAAATGGTACACGGTAGCAACCGGAGGAACAAGTTCTTCTACAGCTCCAACTCCAACAACAACTACAGTAGGCACTACCAATTATTATGTTAGTCAAACGCTTAATTCGTGCGAAAGTCCTCGGAGTCTTATAGTGGTAAATGTTACAGCAATTCCCGAAGCAACTATTACAGCAAACAAAACAAAATATTGCGGTACTACCAGCGATGTTACATTAACTGTTATGCCTAAAACAGGTATAAACCTTACCGGAGCAAGCTACAAATGGTATCGCGGCACTACACTCATTTCGGGAGCAACTTCAAGTACGCTTACCAGTGGTGTTACTACCGGAAGTTATACGGTTGAAATTACATTAAATAATTGTACCTATACTACCCCTGCGGTTGTAATTACAGGATACGACCGTCCGGAATATACCATAACGGGTAATGGGTCATATTGTCC
>JAJUFK010000050.1 GCA_029266015.1 Bacteroidota bacterium | reverse complement strand
TATCTAATTCTTATTCATTTTTTTAATTCCTTCAACAGTGTTGTTTGGTAAATACTGTTAATACATAAAAATCTCAATTTTTATGAAAAGATATGGTAAAAACATAAAAGTTATTAACAAAGTGGTAAAAAGTGGAAAAAAATGTAAGAAAATGGGAAATTATGATATATTTTTACAAAAATTTTAGTATAGGCGTTTTTTTTTAGATGATTACTTTCATAGGAGAACATAGCGGAAAATTAGATGTAAAAGGAAGAGTTCCTTTACCATCGGCATTTAAAAGGCAGTTTAATAAGCCTGATGATGCTTTGCGTTTTGTGCTTAAAAAAAGTAATTATAAACAATGTTTAGAATTGCATCCGCTTGATTCATGGCAAGCAATGATGTCGCAATTGACAAAAAAACTGAATCCTATATTTAATAAAAAGCATAATATTTTTTTAACTCAATTTAGTAAAGGAACTGTAGAGCTTACTCTTGATGGCGTAGGTAGATTGTTGATTTCTAAAAATCTGCTTGATTATGCATCGCTTGATAAAGATGTGGTTTTTTTAGGTGTTGGTAATATTATAGAATTGTGGGATAAGAATAAATATGATTCAAATGAGAGCATGTTGCCGGCTGATGAGTTTGAGCAACTTGCTGAAGATATATTTGGTGATAACTTTAATTTGTATGAATAGAGGAAAAATATGAATTATCATGTGCCGGTTCTCTTGCATGAAAGTATAGAGGGTCTCAACATAGTTCCGCAGGGGATATACGTTGACGCTACGTTTGGTGGCGGTGGGCATTCCTCCCTTATTCTCAAAAATATTTCTGGTGGTAAACTCTTTGGTTTTGACCAAGATGAAGATGCAAAATTAAATATTCCCGATAATCAAAATTTTACGTTTGTTCATCATAATTTTAGGTATATAAAACGCTTTTTGCGTTATTATAATGTTACTCAAGTAGATGGAATTCTTGCTGATTTAGGTGTTTCGTCGCATCATTTTGATACTCCTGAACGAGGTTTTTCATTTCGTTTTAATGCAACACTTGATATGCGTATGGATACTACAAATCAATTGAAAGCGCATGATGTTGTTAATACGTATGATGTAGATTCATTGACTTATGTGTTGAAGGAATATGGGGAATTGCCAAATGCGAAAAAAGTTGCATACACTATAGTGCAAGAGCGAGAAAAGCAAACAATACATACTACGGAGGATTTAAAACAACTGTGTAAGCGTTTTTGTAACCCTAAAACAGAATCTAAATTTTTATCGCAGGTTTTTCAGGCATTGCGAATTGAGGTAAACAAAGAGATTGAGGTGTTGCAAGAATTTTTACAGGCAGGATTGGAGGTGTTAAAACCGGGAGGACGGTTTGTTGTTATAACATATCATTCTTTGGAAGATAGATTGGTTAAAAATTTTTTTAAAACCGGTAATATTCAAGGAGTTGTAAAAAAAGATTTTTATGGTAATGTTCAAAGTCCATTTCAAATTATTTCAAAAAAAATAATAACGCCAACTCATGAAGAATTAGAACAAAATAATAGATCACGAAGTGCAAAATTACGAATAGCAGAAAAAAAATGAAAGAGGGAATACCTACAGAAAATACAACCACCAAAGCTGAAAAACAAAAGAATCAGCCACGTAATTTCACATCATTTAAAAGTGTGATTGCCGGTGATGTTTTTTCGAGTGAAAAGGTAGAGAAACATGCTTTCTATATGTTGTTTGTGATACTTCTGGTAATATTTTATATAGGCAACGGGTATCATGCTTATACATTAGAAAAACAAAATAAACGACTTGAACAAGAGATAAAAGAACTGCGTGCCGAATTTGTATCGACTCAAGCAGTTTTGATTGAAAAAATGAAATATGCAAATATTTATAAACAAATACAAGCGCAAGAAATTGATTTGCAGGAATTAAAAAATCCGCCTTATACTATTTCAAAAGATGGACATTAAAAAAGAAATATTAACAAGGTTTGCAATAGTGTATATACTACTTGCTGTTTTTGGAACCATGGTGGTTGCAAAAATAGTTCATATTCAATTTGTAGAAGGTGCCGAATTGAAACAAATGAACAAAAAGCAGCAAACGGTAGTAGTAAAACCAAAACGTGGTGATATATACTCTAGAAATGGAAAAGTACTTGCTTGTTCGGTTCCCGAATATGTGGTGTATTTTGATTATAGAATACCTGCATTTAAGAAGAGTGATACATTGTTTAAAAATAATGTTAATGCATTAGCAGAAGGGCTTGCTAAATTGTTTCCTGAAGAAGGAAAAACTAAAAAACAATATTTAGATGCATTGTATAAAACTGCAAAATCATATTCATACTTACGTTTACATAAAAAACCTATTGATTATAATAAATTACAAGAAGTAAAAAAATTACCAATTCTAAGAGAAGGTTCATTTAAAGGGGGATTACTTATAGATGTGTATAACAGTCGTGTATATCCCTATGGCGATATTGCTCGTCGTACTATAGGATTGCTACGCAAAGGTAGTTGGCATGGAGAAACCGGTCTTGAAATGTATTACGATTCGTATTTATATGGAATAGAAAAAACCGAGAAAACCGAAGATGACCCTGCAATGGTAAATAAAGATGGTGTAGTTGATGGCTATGATATAATTACAACAATAGATACCGAAATTCAAAGTATAGCAAATGAAGAGTTACTTAAAGCTTTACAACAATATAAGGCTGTTTGGGGGTGTGCTGTAGTAATGGAAGTTAAAACCGGTGAAGTTTTGGCTATTTCAAATCTTTCTCGTACCGGTAATCCTGCTGATTCAAATTATTATGAGTTAGAAAATTTTGCTGTAAATTTTAGAGGCGACCCGGGTTCAACTATTAAACTACCATCACTTATGATTGCCTTGGAAGATGGTGTAATAGATTTAAATGATACAATAGATACTGGAGGGGGGCATATAAGATATGTAAATAAAGGTATAGAAACCAATGTGTATGATTGGAATTTTAAAACACAAGGCGGATTTCATAAACTTTCAGTAAAAGGAGTGTTTGCAAATTCATCGAATGTAGGGGTTAGTAAAATAATATATAACAATTATGTAGCTACTCGCAAAGAATGGGACTATATAAATCGTTTGAAAAGTATGGGGTTTGGCAAACCAAGTGGGATAGATTTAATAAATGAACGAATTCCACTTGTAAAAGATCCAAGTATGACTACCAAAAATGATGTACAAAAATGGGAAGGTAGTACACTTATTCAAATGTCATACGGGTACGATATTGAAGTTACACCATTGCAAATGCTTATGTTTTACAATGCAGTTGCAAATAACGGAAAAATGATGCGTCCGTATTTGGTAAGAGAAATTCGTAATTCTGCAACAACAGTACTGCGTAATGAACCAAAAGTTGTGAATAATGCTGTATGCAGCGAACAAACCATACAAAAAGCTAAATTACTTATGGAGGCAGTTGTAGAAGAAGGTACAGCAAAATCAATTAAGAATAAATATTACAAAATAGCAGGAAAAACAGGAACAGCTCAAACTTATGTAAATGGTAAATACGATGATAAAATATTAAGAGCTTCTTTTTGTGGATATTTTCCTGCCGAAAATCCTAAATATTCATGTATCATAGTTATGCAATCTGCATTGCCGTATGACCCATATAGAATTTCGGGTGGAGGAGCTGCTCAGGTGTTTAGAAAAATTGCCGATAGAATCTACTTTAATGATCATGAATTGCGAAATGAATTAGCAACCGATAGTGGTAAAGTTGTTACTTTACCTTCGGTAAGCAATGGTTTTGCAAATGATTATACAGTTATTTTTAATACTTTAGGTATTCCGCAGGCTTCTACTCCTAAAAGTAATTGGACAAATACAAAATTACAAGAAGCAAGTATTGATTATACTCCATTGATATTTGATGATAAAACAGTACCAAATCTTTTTGGTATGGGTATGCGTGATGCAGTATATATTGCTGAAAATGCCGGGCTTACAGTTAGTTGTAAAGGATATGGAAGATTGGTGCGACAATCTATTCCTCCGGGAACTGCAATTCGCCGAAATGAAACAATTGTATTAGAATTTAATTAAGTAAATGAATATGCAAATACAAACAATAAAACTTATAGAAAGTATTCAATATCTCTCTGTAGTGGGAAATTTGCCTGCTACTATTTCAGGTATTGAAACAGATTCACGCAAAATTTCTCTAGGTTTTGTATTTGTTGCTATTCAAGGAGTTGCTGTTGATGGCCATATATTTATTGAAAAGGCAATAGAGCAAGGAGCATCGGTAATTGTATGTCAACATGTGCCTCAAAAAATTATTGATTCGGTAGCATATGTTGTTGTAGAAAATTCTGCTGTAGCATGTGGATATATATTACGAGCATATTATGAAATTGATTTTTCTTCGTTCACCGTTGTTGGTGTAACAGGTACCAATGGTAAAACTACTACAGCAACGTTGTTGTATCAGGTATTTGAAGCATTAGGATATAAAGCAGGTTTGATTTCGACTGTTAGAAATTATATTCATACTCAAGCAATTGAATCAACTCATACTACACCCGATACAGTTCAATTGTATTCTTTGTTTAATGCAATGATTGAACAAGGATGTACGCATTGTTTTATGGAAGTAAGTTCTCATGCTATTCATCAATATAGAATTGCCGGTATTGACTTTACGGGAGGTATTTTTACAAATCTTACACAAGATCATTTAGATTATCATAAAACATTTGCAGAGTATTTACAGGTTAAAAAATCATTTTTTGATGGGTTACCTATGGCTGCATTTGCATTAAGCAATGTTGATGATAAAAATGGTGAGATAATGTTGCAGAATACAAAAGCTTACAAGTATACCTATTCACTCAAAGGTTTTAGTAATTTCAAATGTAAAATACTTGAGAGTCATTTTGATGGAATGCTTCTAACAATAGATGGTACCGAAGTATGGACTAAATTTATTGGAGCATTTAATGCATATAATATTTTAAGCGTATATGCTGCAGCTATATTGTTAGGCCAACCAAAACAATCGGTTTTGCAAATTATAAGCACACTGAATCCGGTAGATGGAAGAATTCAATTTTTCAGAAACAGTTCAGGAACTACTGCTGTTGTTGACTATGCTCATACTCCCGATGCTTTAGAAAATATACTTACCAGTTTAAAAAAATTATGTGGAACAAATAATAAGATAATAACTGTGGTAGGTGCAGGAGGAAATAGAGATACAAGTAAACGTCCAATTATGGGAAAAATTGCTGCTCAATTGAGTGATACACTCATAATTACTTCTGACAATCCTCGTAATGAGGAACCACAAACAATTGCTCAACAAATGTATGATGGTGTGCCCGAATTGTTACGTTCTAAAGTTATTACTATAATTGACAGAAAAGAAGCTATTAAAACAGCCGTGCATATTGCAAAATCAACCGATGTGATTTTGGTTGCAGGAAAGGGACATGAAACTTACCAAGATATTAAAGGTGTTAAACATCATTTTGATGATAGAGAAATAATAAAAGAACTATTTAAATTATAATTGATATGCTGTATTATGTATTTTCATTTTTGCAAGAGTTAAGAGTTCCGGGAGCCGGAGTGTTTGAATTTTTAACTTTTAGAGCTGCAGGAGCATTTATTACGTCATTAATTATTTCAATAATTTTTGGTAAACGAATTATTCAATTTTTGCAAAAATTACAAATTGGTGAGGTTATTCGTGATTTGGGGCTCGAAGGTCAAATGCAGAAAAAAGGGACTCCTACTATGGGAGGTATATTAATAATTTCAGCAATTATAATTCCAACACTTTTATTTGCAAAACTTACAAATGTATATATACTGTTATTGCTTTTTACTACAGTGTGGTTTGGATTTTTAGGTTTTGCCGATGATTATATTAAGGTATTTAAAAAGAATAAAGAAGGCCTTCCTGGAAAACTTAAAATTGTAGGGCAGGTAATTCTTGGTTTGTGTATTGGGCTTACTTTGTATTTGCATCCCGATGTAGTTATAGTACAAAAATCAACATCTATAGTTTCTGCTACGGAATATACCAGTAGTTACAGTAATGAAAATATTGAACAAACACGTGCAGAAAAATATGGTGAAAAATCAACTAAAACTACTATTCCATTTTTTAAGAATAATGAATTTGACTATAAATATTTAGTAGGATTCTTAGGAAATTATGCTCAACCAATAGGATGGATTGTATTTGTAATTTTTGTAATTCTTATTACTACAAGTGTTTCGAATGGTGTAAATTTAACTGATGGACTTGACGGTCTTGCAACCGGAACAACAGCTATATCTGGTGTAGTTTTAGGTATTTTGGCATATTTATCAGGGAATATTATTTATGCCGATTATTTAAATATAATGTATATACCTCATTCCGGTGAAATGGTGGTTTTTGCCAGTGCTTTTATTGGAGCAACTATTGGTTTTTTATGGTACAATACATACCCCGCTCAAGTTTTTATGGGCGATACCGGAAGCTTAACTTTGGGGGGTATAATAGCTGTTTTTGCAATACTTATTCGAAAAGAATTACTTATTCCAATATTATGTGGTGTATTTTTAATGGAAAATTTGTCTGTTGTTTTACAGGTAAGTTATTTTAAATATACCAAGAAAAAATATGGTGAAGGTCGTAGAATATTTTTAATGTCACCTTTACATCATCATTATCAGAAAAAAGGCATACCCGAATCACGAATTGTAGCAAGATTTTGGATAGTTTCATTGCTGCTTGCTGCATTTACATTACTAACCCTAAAACTAAGATAAAATCAATGATGCATAATAATACTATAGTAGTTTTAGGAGCAGGTGAGAGTGGTACAGGAGCAGCCATACTTGCCAAAAAGAAAGGATTTTCTGTGTTTGTTTCAGATGCAGGTACTATTTCTGCAACATATAAACAATTACTCAATGATAATGCTATTTCTTATGAAGAAGGTACGCATACTACCGATTTAATATTTCAAGCAAAAGAAATTATTAAAAGTCCTGGAATTCCCGAAAAAGCTCCTTTGATACAACAAGTAAAATCATTGGGTATATCGGTAATTTCCGAATTGGAATTTGCAGCACGATATACAAATGCAAAATTAATTTGTATTACAGGTAGTAATGGAAAAACTACTACAACTCTGCTTACATATCATATACTTAAACAAGCAGGTTTACATGTTGGCTTAGCAGGAAATGTAGGTAAAAGTTTTGCTCTGCAAGTAGCAAATGAAACATATGATTATTATGTGATTGAAATTAGTAGTTTTCAACTCGATGATATGTATGATTTCAAAGCAGATATTGCTGTACTGCTTAATATAACACCAGACCATTTAGATAGATATGAATATACGTTTCAGAATTATATAAATTCTAAATTTAGAATTCTGCAAAATATGAATTCTCATGATAGTTTTATTTATTGTAATGATGACGAAGTACTTATACGTGAATTACAACAGCGCACTATAGTGCCGCATACTTTTGGCTATACTACTACCAATGATTCTTCACAAACAGGATATTTAGATTCAAACACAATACATGTAAAAACCCCACAAAAAGAAAATTTAAGTATGAGTGTATACGACATGTTGCTCAAGGGCAAACACAACTATGGTAATACAATGGCAGCAGCTATTGCAGCTCAAATAGTTGATATTAAAAATGAACAAATTAGAGAAAGTTTGAGAACGTTTAGCGGCGTTGAACATAGGTTAGAAAAGTTAAGCTATACGGTGCGTGGAGTGGAATTTATAAATGATTCTAAAGCTACTAATGTAAACTCTACTTGGTATGCATTAGAAAGTATGGATGATAACGTAATATGGATTGCAGGAGGAACAGATAAAGGAAATGAATATGATTCTTTATACGAATTGGCAACTGCTAAAGTAAAAGCACTTGTTTGTTTAGGTGTTGATAATACAAAGCTTATTGAATCTTTTACCGGCAAAATTCCTGTAATAACAGAAGCTAAAAGTATGAAAGAAGCTGTTACTAAAGCCTATAAACTTGCTCAAAAAGGTGATACTGTTTTACTTTCTCCATGTTGTGCAAGTTTTGACTTATTTAAAAATTATATTGACAGAGGATTACAATTTAAACAAGAAGTAAGAAACTTATGATGTATAGTGGAATTATAGAATTTTTCAAAAGCAAATTTAAAGGCGATAAGGTAATATGGCGCTTGCTGTTTATATTATCGGCTATTTCATTGCTTGCTGTGTATGGTTCTATAAGTCTTATTGCCATAAAAGGAAATGAAAATAACACAACAATATTTTTGCTTAAACAAGCATTTACACTTGGTGTAGGAATAGCAATTACGTATTGGGTTCATAATTTAGATTATTCATGGTTTTTTAAATTATCAAATATTTTAATAATTCTGAGTGCTATTTTTCTTATGCTTACATTTTCAAGCACATTTGCCGTAGAAACAAATAATGCAAATCGATGGATTCAGTTTCCGGGTATTGGATTACGGTTTCAACCAAGTGAATTTGCAAAAATAGCATTACTCATTTTTATTGCAAAAGTACTCTCTATACATCAAAAAGATTTAGGTAATACTAAAAAAGTATTGTATCCAATTCTTATAGTTACCTTTGTGATTAGTGGCATGGTACTTATCTCAAATTTTTCAACAGCATTTTTTATTCTTTTTACTACGGTAGTCATGCTGTTTTTTGGAAGAATTCCATGGAAACAAATGTTTGCATTGGCAGGAGTAGGTACATTTGTAGGAATTCTAATGCTTGGAATTATATTAAAGGCACCCGATTTATTTCCTCGTGGAGGTACATGGCAAAAACGTATAGTGAGTTTCATGCCGCAATTAGCATCGCAAGCAAAAGGCTATGATGCTTCAAAAGAAGTAAGTGAAATAATTGTAGATAATCATCAGGTAACGCAGGCTAAAATTGCAATAGCAGAAGGAGGTATTTTAGGTAAAGCACCGGGAAATAGTAGTCAAAAATATAAATTATCTCAGGCATATTGTGATTTTATATATGCTATCATAATTGAAGATTATGGGTTAATAGGTGGTTTTATAATTATGGGATTATACTTAATTCTTATGTATAGAGCCGGAAGAATTGTAAAAAAATGTGAATATACCTTTCCTGCATTGTTGGTTATTGGACTTACATTTAGTATGGTGTTTCAAGCGTTTGTACATATGGGTGTAGCTGTAAATTTATTGCCGGCAACAGGGCAAACTATGCCAATTATAAGTTTAGGAGGAACATCATTGCTTACCTCAAGTATATCATTTGGAATAATACTGGGTATTAGCAGAAAAATAGATGCTGAAGAAATAAATAAAACAAAAGAGAAATCTAATAAAGAAACAGAAGATATACACAAAACACAGGAGGTAGCATGAAAGTAATAATAAGCGGTGGAGGTACCGGCGGACATATATTTCCGGCAGTTTCGATTGCCGATGAGCTTACTAAACGGGTTCCTCATGTTGAAATATTGTTTGTAGGAGCCAATAATCGTATGGAAATGGAAAAAGTTCCGCAAGCAGGATACAATATTATTGGGCTACCAATTAGTGGTTTTGAGCGAAAACTTTCTTTACAAAATGTAAAAACAATGTGTAACATAGTAAAAAGTTTACACAAGGCTCGCAAAATTATTAAAGATTTTAAACCAGATATTGCTGTGGGTGTTGGTGGTTATGCAAGTGGACCAATGTTATATGCTGCTCAAAAACATGGAATACCTACTATAATTCAAGAACAAAATTCGTATGCAGGTGTTACCAATAAATTGTTGGCAAAAAGAGTTAAAAAAGTTTGTGTAGCATACGATGGAATGGAACGTTTTTTTAATCCGCAAACTATTGTGTTTACCGGTAACCCGGTGCGACCTGCTATACAAAATATGAATTGTAGTGTACAAGAATCTTTAGATTTTTTTGGATTGCAAGCCCATGTGCCAACTATATTGATTGTAGGAGGAAGTTTAGGTGCACGTACAATTAATCATAGCGTAGCAGCAAACATTCAAACAATTGCAAAGGTCGGAGTACAAGTAATTTGGCAAACCGGAAAAACATATTATGAAGAAGCTAAACGTATAGCTCAATCATATCCTAATATCAAAGTGTTTGATTTTATTAAACAAATGGATTATGCCTATACTGCTGCCACTATAATAATTTCGCGAGCCGGAGCAGGTACTATTTCTGAGTTGTGTATAGTTGGAAAACCCTGTGTGTTTGTTCCTTCACCAAATGTAACCGAAGATCATCAAACCAAAAATGCACAAGCTCTTGTTGCTAAACAAGCAGCAGTTATGATACCAGATTCTGAGGCTATTCAAAAATTATTTGATGTAACACTTGCATTACTTAATAATACTCAAAAAATGAATGAATTAGCAGCGCAAATAAAGCAATTGGCAATACCAAATGCTGCCGAAAAAATTGTTGATGAAATACTAAAAATAGTTTCAAAATAAATGAATAATACAAAATATACATATTATTACTTTTTGGGCATTGGTGGTATTGGCATGAGTGCTTTGGCTCGATATTTTAATTTTAAAGGAGCTCAAGTAGTAGGATATGATCGTACTCCTTCTGAATTAACTCATAAACTTGAATCAGAAGGAATAGCAATAACATATAATCACCAAATAGAATGTATTCCAAAACAAGTAATTGAAAATAAGGAAAAAACGCTTGTGGTGTACACACCTGCCATTCCTAATGATATGCCACAGTTTGTGCATCTTCAAAGTCTGGGATATACTTGTGTAAAAAGAGCGTATGTGTTAGGACTTATTTGTAAAAATCAACATGGAATTGCAATTTCAGGAACTCATGGCAAAACATCGGTTACTACATTTACATCGCATATATTATATAATTCAAGTAAAGGTTGTAATGCATTCTTAGGCGGTATTTCAAAAAATTTCAAAAGTAATTATGTGTTTCATCCTACAAGTACAAATGTGGTAATAGAGGCTGATGAATATGATCGTTCATTTCATAGTCTTTATCCTTCTACAGCATTAGTAACATCAATGGATGCCGACCATTTAGATATATATGGTTCTCATACAGCTATATTGGATTCGTTTAAGCAGTTTTTTTCTCAAATTCAACCGGGAGGAACATTTATTTATAAAAAGAATCTTGATGTATCTGAAAGTTTACCTATGTTACAAGAAAAAAATATTCAATGTTATTCATATTCAATCAATGATATTAGAGCAGACTTTTATGCACGTGTTATTACTCGTAAACACAATGCTTATTCAATAGATTTAGTTACACCTTTTGGAGAAATATCTAATATTATTTTTCAATTGCCGGGTAAAGTTAATATAGAAAATATGATTGCAGCTTCTGCTATTGCACTTTGCAACGGGGTACAACCAAATGAATTAGTTCAAGCATTGTTTACGTTACAGGGGGTAGAACGTAGACTCGATATACGTGTTTCTAATTCTAAAGTACTTTATATTGATGATTATGCTCATCATCCCGAAGAATTGAAAGCATGCATTACGTCTCTTAAAGAATTATATTCAACAGCAAAAATCACCGGAATTTTTCAGCCTCATTTATATTCTCGTACTCGTGATTTTGCAAAAGAATTTGGCCAAAGTCTTTCATTGCTTGATGAATTATTGTTGCTTGACATATATGCAGCTCGAGAATTACCAATAGAAGGAGTTACTTCACAATTAATTTTTGATGCTGTAACAATTCCTAATAAACGAATAGTAAGTAAACATGAGCTGTTACAATATATTGAACATAATGTTCCTGAAGTGCTTGTGACTATGGGAGCCGGAGATATTGACAGATTTGTAAAACCTTTAGAAGATTTATTGAAACGTATTACGCAATGAAAAAAATACTTCCATATATACCATTGATTGTTTTGCTGATTATAGCATCAGTAAGCGTAGGGTTTTCAGAATCGTATCGTAATGAATTAGTGTGTAAAGATGTATTGTTTGCAATAGATGAAAAAACTGATAAACCTAAATTATTAACCGAATCGGATATTTTAGGAGGAATAAAAAAGACAAAAAAAGATTTTATAGGAAAAAAAATAAATTCAATTCCATTGCATGATATAGAAGACGCTATTTCAAATAATCCATCGGTGCTTGCATGCGAATGTTTTGTTACAATTGATGGAATTCTTCATATTAAAATTCAACAACGTATTCCTGTTGTGCGAATAGTGGGATT
>JAJUFK010000256.1 GCA_029266015.1 Bacteroidota bacterium | reverse complement strand
TATTTTCCAGAATTCATAGCTTTACAATTAAGTTTGCAAAGCTAGTTTCAAATCAAATCAAAAAATCAAAGAACGCTTATATTGTGCTGATATATATATTATTACAAAATATTTTTAAAAGTTAACGCATCACCAGTGATTGCAAATAAAGAATTAGAAATGTTTTATCATATCAATGAGATAGTATTATTTTAGAAAGAATAACATTGTATTTATAAAAATTACGAAAGGATAATAGTATTATTTTACCTTTTTATGGTTTGAATAAAAAATCAATAATAATAACACTTCGCTGTTTACAAAGCAAATCCTATTTGCTTTGTAAATCAACAAATTACAACAATTGATTGAATCAAATTATAATCCCAAATATTCTACCGCTTGTTTCACAACATTTTCTTTGGTGTATCCAAATTTTTCGTCTAATACTTCGAACGGTGCAGAATAGCCAAAATGATTTAATCCCCATACCTTTCCGTTTGGACCTACAAGACCACGTAAGTTTATAGGTAAGCCTGCAGTAAATCCTAAAATAGGTTTATGTTGTGGTAATACTTTGTTACGATACGCTTCGTCTTGGTCTAAAAATAATCCTTCTGATGGTACAGATACAACTTGTACACACAAACCATATTGCTCTTCGAGTATGTGAGCCCCTTCTAATATTGTAGAAACTTCGGAACCATTTGCAACCATTATTAAATCTGGTTCGCGTTGTGGTTCGTTTACAATATATGCCCCTTTGTATGCTTGCAGAGCATCGGTATATCGAGTACTTCCTTGTTTTGCCGGAATGTCTTTTATTACTTGGCGTGAGAAAATTAAACCAACCGGGCGGTCGTTAATTTCCATTGCCATTTTCCAACATACAGACGCTTCTACAGCATCAGCAGGTCGAAGAATAACAAAACTACGTTTGCCGCTATGATTATACACATGCTCCATAAGTCGCACCTGAGCTTCTTGTTCTATTGGTTGATGAGTTGGTCCGTCTTCTCCTACACGGAATGCATCATGCGTCCAAATATATTTTACGGGCAATTCCATAAGAGCCGACATACGCATTGCAGGTTTCATATATTCAGAAAATACGAAGAATGTTCCGCATGCAGCAATAACACCACCATGCAATACCAGACCATTCATAATAGCTGCCATAGTCAGTTCGGCTACACCGGATTCTAAAAATTTACCCGAAAAATCATCTTTTTTCAGAGCTTTTGTTTTTTTCAAATATCCGTCGGTATTATCGCTATTAGAAAGATCAGCAGATGAAACTATCATATTTTCAATATGTTCTGCAAAATATTCTAATACTGTTTTAGATGCTACACGGGTTGCTATATTTGCTTTTTGTTCTATTTTTGAATAATCTATTTCAGGTAATTTACCTGCATAGAAATCGCGTAATTTTTGAGCTAATTCAGGATTTTGTTTTTCCCATGCAACTTGCAATTGTTTTTTAGCCTGAGCCTGAGCAATTTTTTGTTGTTTTACTTGTTGCCAATATGCTGCTACATCATCAAATACCGCAAATGGGTCAGCAGGATTCCCGCCTAAATTAAGTATTGTTTTATCAACAGAAGCACCTGCTTTACTTACCGGTTGTCCGTGAGTAGATGTTTTACGTTCAAAGCTGTTGCCTTGCTCGTCAACCAAACCTTTACCCATAGTGGTTTTACCTATTATTAGCAGCGGTTTGTCTAAATCACCTTGAGCCAATTGTAATGCCTTACGAATTTCATGTTGGTCGTTACCATTTATGGTAATAGTTTGCCACCCCCATGCTTCGTATTTTTTTGCAGTATCTTCGCTGGTTACATCTTTAGTTTCGGTAGAAAGTTGTATATCGTTTGAGTCAAAAAACATCACAAGATTATTGAGTCCCAAATGGCCTGCTATACGTCCTGCACCTTGCGAAATTTCTTCTTGTATACCACCATCAGAAATATATGCATAAATTTTATGTTTCATCCATGCACCAAATCGTTGGGTTAGGAATTTTTCTGCAATTGCAGCACCTACAGCCATAGTATGACCTTGACCAAGAGGCCCTGATGTGTTTTCGATTCCCCGAGCATGATCTACTTCAGGATGCCCTGCACACACGCTTCCCCATTGACGAAATGATTTAATTTCATCTATTGATATAGTACCCACCATATGTAAAACAGAATATAACATTGGTGACATATGCCCCGGATCTAAAAAGAAACGATCACGATTTATCCACGTTAAATCTGTTGGATCATATTGTAAAAATTCTGAATATAAAATATTTACAAAATCAACTCCCCCCATTGCTCCACCGGGGTGACCCGATTTAGATTTTTCAACCATTGCCATTGATAAAATTCTCAGATTGTCTGCTGAACGGTCTACAATATTTTTTTGTGTCATGAATGTATTGTATTAAAGTTATTCAATTCAGTTGCAAAATACTTGTTTTTAGTTGACAAATAAAAACATACACACTACTTTTTATACACAAAAAAAAAATAATAATGTTAATATTTTGCCAATTCTAAAAATTACAAAAATACTTTAGAGATTATGACGAAAAAATTCATATTTTTATACAAATTTTTACAAAAAAAATGGGAAATCTTGGAACACAATTTTCATTTGGACGAGGAGCGTTACTACCCCAGGAAGAAATGCTTGAAGTAAATACTCAACGTCAAAATATAACAATAGGATTACTTGCCGAAACCGATGTAAATGAGCACAGGATAGCTCTTACACCTCAAGCCGTAAAATTATTGGTAGAAGCAGGCAATAAGGTTTTATTTGAACGAAATGCTGCAGACAGAGCAAAATTTACCAACCAAGACTATAGTGAGGTAGGTGCAATAATTTGCGATACTAAACCCGAAGTATATGAAGCAGACGTACTTATAAAAGTTGCTCCGTTTAATTCACAGGAAATATCATTATTACGAGAAAAGCAAACTATTTTATCTTCATTTTTAATAAACGAATCGGCATTACAACAAGTACATGCCCTTACTCAAAAACGTATAAATGCCATTGGATTTGATTACATACGAGATATTGAAGGTAATTATCCTGTTGTTCGCAGTATGGACGAAATAGCAGGAACTATGTCAATTCTTGTTGCTGCCGAATATTTAAGCAATTCTAATGTTGGTAAAGGTGTGTTACTTGGTGGTATCACCGGAATTAGCCCTGCCGAAGTTGTAATATTGGGAGCTAACACGGCTGCAGAATTTGCGGCACGCGCTGCCATAGGAATGGGGGCTCATGTTAAAATTTTTGATTCTTATTTACAACGCCTTATTAGTATTCAACAGGCATTAGGGCAACGAGTATTTACATCTAATTATCATAGTGGTGTACTACAAAAAGCTTTAAAATCAGCTGAAGTAGTAATTGGTACAATTCAATTAGTTGAGGACGGACAAAATTTTTATGTTTCTGAAGAAATGATAAAAAGTATGAAACCGGGTTCTGTAATTGTAGACTTAAGTATTGACCAAGGAGGATGTTTCGAAACATCGGCTTGCACAACTCACAAAAATCCTATTTTCACTAAATATGGCGTTACACATTACTGTGTACCCAATATTACCTCTCGTGCGGCACGTACGTCTTCTATTGCTTTAAGCAATATAGTAATCCCTATTTTATTAAAAATGTCTGAAATGGGTGGAGTAAAAAATTTTTTAAAACATGATTTTGCTGTACGTCAAGGAGTATATATGTACAATGGCATTTTAACCAATAGTTATATTGACAAT